>NZ_JAGUUD010000080.1:0-41294 GCF_020177535.1 Paraburkholderia sp. XV
ACGACCCCTTGGTTCGTAGCCAAGTACTCTATCCAACTGAGCTACAGCCGCACGCTAAACTTGAACTGCTTGGGTGACGCTGACTACTTTGCGTACACCTCGGTGAAACGAAAGGGCCTTCCCGGAGGAAGGCCCTCGTAAAAAAGTGGCGCGGCTGGCAGGATTCGAACCCACGACCCCTTGGTTCGTAGCCAAGTACTCTATCCAACTGAGCTACAGCCGCACGCAGAAGTGAGATTATAGCAAGGTCTCGGAAAAAGGGAAGGGGCGCCCGGGAAATTTGTGACAGTAGCCGTATCATGTAGGCTGGAGATCCGGATGTCCGCTTCAACGCTGAACCACCATGAATAAAGCCTTTGTCAAAGAATCAACTGACGAGAACGACGACGATCTCGAAGCCGCGCAACCCGACATGCCGGCGGGCGCGAAGAACTACATCACGCCCGCCGGCTATCGGCGTCTGCGCGACGAGTTGCTGCACCTGATCGACGAGGCGCGGCCGGAAGTCGTGAAGCTGGTGTCGTGGGCGGCGTCGAACGGCGACCGCTCGGAGAACGGCGATTACATCTACGGCAAGCGGAGGCTGCGCGAGATCGACCGGCGTATCCGCTTTCTCACCAAGCGCATCGATCTCGCTGAAGTGGTGAACAGCAGCCGGCAGGAAAACACCGATCAGGTGTTTTTCGGCGCGACTGTCGAATACGCGACGGAAGACGGCGAGACGCATAAGGTGAGGATCGTAGGCATCGACGAGGTGAATCTGGATGAAGGTCACGTGAGCTGGATTTCGCCCATCGCCCGTGCGCTGCTGAAGGCGAAAGTCGGCGATCAGGTGATATTGCATACGCCTGCCGGGCCGCAGCCAATCGACGTGCTCGACGTGGCGTATCCGACGCGTGAGGAAGAGGAGGCCTGAGGCCTGTACCGTCTAAGAACGCGCAGGCGAATGCTGCGCGAAGCGAGTCCGGCAGAACGCCGGAGTCCGGACGAAAAAAAGGCGCCGCAAGCGGCGCCTTTTTCATGCTGCAAGTACTTCTGATGCTTAGAAGCGGTGACGCAGACCAGCCGTCACAGCAACTTGCTTCTCGTTGCCCGAGCTCGCGCCCAGACCGTTGATGTTGGCATTGATGCCCAAGCCGTTTTCGCTGACTTGCTGATATTCGCCTTGCAGGTACACGTCGGTGCGCTTCGACAGCGCGTATGCCGTTTGCAGGTTGAACTGGTTCCAGTGCGGACGCTGGCCTTCCAGGCTTGCACGCGTGTACGTGTACGAGCCAGCGATGCTCAGAGCCGGCGTCAGCGCGTAACGTGCGTTCGCTTCGAAGTTCTGGAAGTGAGCGCTCGAGCCGTTCAGGCCGACACCACCCGACACGCCGGATGCGCCCTGGCCGATGCCGTTCAGGCTCGACAGGTTCGTTTGCGTGTACACGAGGCCAGCCGTTGCCGGGCCGAACGTGTAGTTTGCGCCTGCACCCCACGTTTGCTGGCGGCCAGCGAAGAACGTGTTGTCGCTCGACACTGCGCCACCCGAGTTGAACGCCGCGCCGCTTGCTGCGCCGTTGCTGTTCAGTTGCAGGTAAGCAGCAGCGAGGTTGAAGCCTGCGAAGCTGTACGACGCGCCAGCGCTGTATGCGCGGTTGTTCGCGAAGCCGTCAGCCTGGTTCGAGAAGCCGTACAACGCGCCGAACTTGAAGCCCGCGTAGTTCGCGCTCTGGTACTTGACCGAGTTGTTGACGCGGAACGAGTTGTTCAGGTTGTCGTTGTCGAACGGGTGTGCGAATTGCGTGCCACCGTATTGCGTGCCCGTCAGCGACAGCGGACCAACGTAGTCGACCATGCTGTCGTATTGACGGCCGAGGGTCACAGCGCCGAACTGGTCGCTTGCCAGGCCAACGAATGCCTGACGGCCGAACAGACGGCTGCCTTGCTTCATCGTGCCGTCATTGATGCCGAAGCCGTTTTCCAACGTGAAGATCGCCTTCAGGCCGCCACCGAGGTCTTCAGCGCCGCGCAGGCCGAAACGGCTGCCGTTCACCGAGCCGCTCGTCATTTGCCAGTTGCTGTGGCCGTGCTGGTTGTTCGTGTAGGTGATGCCGGCGTCGATCAGGCCGTACAGCGTGACGCTGCTCTGTGCGTGCGCTGCCGTTGCAAATACGCCCGACAGGGCGGCGACCATGAGAGTCTTTTTCATCTTTGTAACTCCGAGAACAGGATGGGTTTTGGAAACCCAGGCTTGAAGGAAACTTCACGCGAATGCTGCGAGAGGCAAAGTCGCGTGAACAACGCACGGTGACCGACGTGCGTTCGTTTCCGGGTAGGCAAAGTGTAGAGACGTGACCCGCCCGTTGGCCGTTCCGAAATCAGCAATAAAGTATTACGTGATAGGAAATTATCGGGATGGAGACTGAAAGCCTTATTGATAAAGGCTTTGCGGCCGATTGGCTCGTGCCACCCCCAAGTGTCAACCTTTGCGCGTTGTTCAATTACGACATGAAATGACGTGCGAAAACAACGCAAAAATCGTTGAATAGCGATTGTTGTCAGCTCTGCAATAGTAGATTGCGAGAGTCGGAGCTAATCAAATCGACAACGAACGCTATACTGAAATCTCTGCTTTTCGAAGCAGACTTTTTCGTTGACGAAAAAGATCTCCAAACCTTTGTCGGCGCGACTTCACAAGAGTCGCGCTTTTTTTTTGCCTTTTTTGCCCTGCTTCCGGGTTCGCTTATTGAAGCTTTCCATCCGCACCGACGGGAGCGAATTCGAGTCCCGGCGTCAGGCTCCAATCTTCGATCACATAATGACGTGCGTCCATTGGGGATGACAGCAGGTTCTGCCAGTGATCGCCGTGCCACATCGGGTCGAACTCGAGCAGGGACGGGCGTTGTGAAGGCGTTTCGGAAGGCGGCGCACCCTTCGTGGATTGAAACAGTTGTGCGGCGATACGGCGAAGGGAATCAAACAGCATGACATTTCTCCGATTTCAAACTGCTGGTTGAAATGTTGCGTTTGACAGATCACCTTAACAAGTCGTGGAAACACTTACGAATGACACGTTTTGTTACATTCAGGAAAAGATTTCTGACAGGCTATTGTTAGACAAATCGGATCGGCAATTCAGACCGGTTAAAATTATGAATTGGCTGAATAATTGATGCCGCTATATCCGCTTTAACAGCGCGTTTGATGTATATCCAGTTTTTGATTTGAAACCGCTTGACGCCCCTATCGGCTTCCCTTTATAAATGGCCTTGCTGGATTTTCGATAGCGGAACCCTGATTGTGCATCGTGCATATATTGCGGTTTGCGGAATCGTGAATCGTAATCGGCATTAAGAGCATCGCCTGTCTTATCAAATTGAGGGAAAGTGGAACATGGAAACTGGTATCGTCAAATGGTTCAACGATGCTAAGGGCTTCGGCTTCATCACGTCCGATGCGGGCGGCGAGGACCTCTTCGCGCATTTCTCGGAAATCCGTGCAGACGGCTTCAAGTCGCTGAAGGAGAACCAGCGCGTGTCGTTCGAGGTGAAGGCTGGGCCCAAGGGCAAGCAGGCTGCGAACATCCAGCCGCTGTAATGCGCGGTTGAGCCGCTGGCTCTTAGGATAAACCCTCGTTCGCGAGGGTTTTTTATTGCCGCAATTCGGAGTTAATCCGCTTCCGGTAGGGCGAGGAAAAATGCGGTTCGAAAATTTCCGCGAGTTTTCCTGGGTTGGACATCAATATGTCATATTCGTGTAATCCCTGATTGATGATTTATTTATGATCGTCCAATCGAATAAACATATTCCCGCCGGCCGCTTTACCGATGGTCAGTCGTTTCCCACTGCTCGAGATTGCCCGAGCAACGCCCGCCGCCGATAGTGCATACTTGTGCAGAGTTATGCATTGCACAGTCTCCCCACATGTCTGAATTGCTTCTGTCTGATCCGGCCCTCGATGTGCCGATCGTTTTTGTCGACCTGGAAACGACGGGTGGTTCCGTCGGCGCTCATCGGATCACCGAAATCGGCGTTGTCGAACTGGGGCCGGATGGCGCATCCACCTGGACCACGCTCGTCGATCCCGGCCAGCCAATCCCGCCTTTCATCCAGCAGTTGACGGGCATCACCGACGCGATGGTGCGCGGCGCGCCCACCTTCGAATCCATCGCCGCCGATCTTTTCGCGCGGCTCGACGGCAAGCTTTTCATCGCGCACAACGCGAATTTCGACCGAGGCTTTTTGCGCAGCGAGTTCCAGCGCGCGGGCTACGCGTTCAATCCCGACATGTTGTGCACCGTACGTCTGTCGCGCGCGCTTTTTCCCGCCGAAAAGCGTCACGGCCTCGATGCGCTCGTGGAACGGCATGCGCTCGTGCCGTCGGACCGGCACCGCGCGCTTGCCGACGCCGATCTGCTCTGGCAGTTCTGGCAGCGGCTGCACGGCCTCGTTCCCGTCGACGTGCTGCGGGCGCAAATCGACAAGACCATGCGCCGGTTCCGGCTCGCGGGCGACATCACGGAAGATCTGCTCGATACCGCGCCCGCCGGTTGCGGCGTCTACGCGTTCTTTGACGAGAACGACGCGCCGCTCTACGTCGGACGAAGTGTGCGCGTGCGCCAGCGTCTGCGTGCCCATCTGACGGGCGAGCGCCGTTCGTCGAAAGAATTGAAGCTCGCGCAGCAGGTGCGCCGCGTCGAGTGGCGTGGCACGGGCGGGGAAATCGGCGCGCTGCTTGCCGAAGCGCAAATGATCGCGGCGCTCCGCCCGCCGCATAACCGCGTGCCGCGCGTGAGCCGCGCCGATCCCGCCGACGCCCCCTGGCCTTACGACGGTGCGATCGCGTTCGAGGAGCGCGATGCGGCCGATGGCGCGCGCGTGTTCCATGTGGTGGATAAATGGCGCTACCTCGGACACGCGCCCTCGCTGGCCGAGGCATCGACGCTGCTCGCCGCGAGCGTCGTTGGCGCGTTCGAGCTGTCGACGTGGCGCGTTTTGCAGTCGCATCTCGCGCGCGGCCTGAGTGTGTTGCCGCTCAGCCGTCAGGCCGCGGAGACCGTTGCAAGCGTGATCCCCGCAGCGGCGCCCGCCGACGCAGCCTAGCCCGTCGCTCCCACGCCGCCCGATTCGCACACGTGCCCGAGCGCGCGCGTCAGCGCGGCGTTGCGAGTGTTGTCGTAGCGGGTGAGCGACTTCCAGTTGTCGATGCCGCGCGCGACGCGCGTCGGGCAATCGTCCTGCGCGCGCAGCGTCTGAACGCGCGCCAGCGCGGTGATCAACGACTGCGTCAACTTGTCCAGCTGCGGCCTGAGGCTCGTCGCGAGATCCGGCGCCGCGCCTTCGGGCGGGCGGCTGGCGCGCCACGTGTCGAAGAGTGCGTTCTGCACTTCCTTGCTCGCATCGATCTGATCCTGGAAGAATTCATGCGCAAACGCCGGGTCTACGCCCGCGCGTGCTGCACGCTTTTCGACGTCGGCGAGCAAGGCCTGCTCGCGCGGCGTATCGGTGATCGGCTGATGATGCGCCCACTTGTAACGCGCGACAGGCTCGGCCAGCGCCAGGCGCTGCGACACCAGTGCAATCAGATTCGTCAGCGCGGTGTCGTCGCCGTCGGCGCGGGCGGCTCCCGGCGTGAAGGCGAGGGCGGAAGCAAACAGGATCGCGCCAAGCGCACCGGTGAAATTCGGACGGGTCATTGAGCTTGATGCAGCACGCGGCCGCATTCGAGAAAGGGAAAAGACAGAAGAATAGACGAAGCGCGGAAAGATGCGCCATGCATGCGCAACACGCGCTGGCCGAGCGAAGGAGAGGCGAGGTGGAACGGAACGTGAGCACGCGCGACACGATGACGCATCGGCAACGGCGCTCAGCAGAACGAAATCAGCGGCAGGCCAGGACAGAACACGGGCGCGCGCCGACGCCGCGCCTCGATGAAGGAAGCGCGTAGACGTTCAGCAGCACTGCGCATGCATTCCTGCGTGTCCCGATGCTGCAATGCACAGGTCGATCGTTACTTCGGCTCACACAACTTGCGTTGTTCGTCAAAGAACGCGCGAACGTGCTCGGGCAGTTCCGCGCCCAGAAACTCAACGCCTGCAGGTTCCGGATCCGGGCTGAACACCTTGTCGGGGGTCGGAATCTTTGGCGGTCTGCTATCCATGATGGTTCTCCTTTACGAATTCATTATGTCCCTCGGCGCGCGTCGTGCACTAGCGCTGCCGCATACAGCTGATGTTTTGGCGCGCTCTTTGTTGCTTTAACGGCACACGCTCCCAAGGATTGAAGCGCCTTGTTTAGAATTTGACGATTGTCTGTATTGCAGTACGTCTAAAGACTGTCTCCCGCCTGCTTGCTATACTGCGCGCTCACTTTTTCAAGTAGCGATGACACGTTCGACACGCTGGATCAGTCTCGTATGGCTGGCGCTGGTACTCAATGTACTGTCGCCTGTCATCGGCTATGCGCGTGCTCCGGGTGCGCAAGGCCCGCTGTCTGTCGAGCTCTGTCACGCAGCCGGTGCGCAGAACGTCGTCATCGATCTCGATGGTTCGCACGACGACACGTCGAAGACGCACCTCGTCGTTCCCCACTGTGTCTACTGTCCGGGCTTTGCCGCCAACTTCGCGCTGGGCGGCAGCGTCCCGTTCGTCGTCCCTTCCGCACGCACGCTTGCTTACTCGCAAGCCATCGAGCCCGAAGCCGTCTTTGTGCGCCGCAGCGTGCGCGTCGCACAACCTCGCGCCCCACCTGTCCCGTCGATCTGAAGCTGTCTCAGCCAGCCCGTTTGCCCGCCTCTGACGTCGTCATGACGTAGCGGGCGGCGGGCCGCCATGCGCGCCTCTTGTCCCGAGCACTGTTGTCTGCCCGTGTTCCTCACGCGGCGCAGCGCGTCGACATTCAGGCCGGCATGGCGCCTTCGATCACGTCCACAGGACTCATATGCGCATCGTTTACGCTGCGCTGTCCGCACGCACGCGACTATCGCTTGCGTGCGCGGCAGTGTTCGCCGTTCAACCCGCCTGGGCCGACGAAAGTACGACCGATCGTGCCATCATCGGCCGCCCGGCGTCCGATACTTCGGTCTCCCATCCTTCTGTAACGAACAACTCCGCGAATTCGTTGACGGAACCCGTGAGCACATTGCAGGCCGTCAGCGTGACAGCCGCGCGTGCCGCGCCCGCATTCGCGCCCGGTACGCCCGGCGTCGTGGAGACCGTCACGCGTGAGCAGATCGACGCGCGCAACATCGTCAACACGGAAGACGCGCTCAAGTACGCGCCGAACGTGATGGTGCGCAAGCGCTTCACGGGTGACCGCAACGCGGTCTTCGCCGGCCGCGATTTCAACGAGTTGCAGAGCGCGCGCGGCCTCGTCTATGCCGACGGACTGCTGCTATCGAACCTGCTGGGTTCGAGCTACGCGTATCCGCCGCGCTGGTCGCTGATCGCGCCTGACGACATCGCGCAGGTCGAAGTGCTGTACGGCCCGTTCTCGGCGCTGTATCCGGGCAACTCGATCGGCTCGACGGTGCAGATCACCACGCGCAAGCCGGAGAAGCTCGAGGCGTCGCTGGATACGCAGCTTTTCACGCAGCATTACGACGACGCGTACGGCTTCTCGAAGAACTTCGGCGGCAATCATCAGACGGCGCATATCGCCGACCGCGTCGGCCGCTTCTGGTATTCCCTGACGCTCGACCGTCTCGAGAACAACAGCCAGCCGATGCAGTACGCGAGCCCGAGCAGCACGTACAACGCGAAGCTCGGCGCGCCCGTCGCGGTGACGGGCGCGGCCACCGACATCGGCCCGAACGGTCAGCCGCGCGTGATCGTCGGTGCCCAGACGATGGAGCGCACCGAGCAGATCAACGAAAGCGTGCGCATGGGCTACGCGATCACCGACCACGTCGACGCGACGCTCACGCTCGGGCACTGGGAAAACCACTATAAGGATCGGTCGGATACGTTCCTGACGGACGCCGCGGGCAACCCCGTCTATGGGGGCAACGTGACCATCGGCGGGAAGAACTACACGATCTCGCCGACCGCGTTCTCGCCCGCCAACGGCGATCAGGAGAACTGGCTCTACGCGCTCGGCCTGAACGGACGGCTCGATTCTGGCTGGAAGCTCTCGGGCATCGTGTCCGCGTACGACGTGTCGCGCGATACGCTGCGTTCGTCGACGACCGCGCCGCCCGCCGCATACGGCGGCGGCCCCGGCACGATCTTCTACGGCGACGGCACCGGCTGGCGCACCTTCGACCTGAAAGCGGAGTCGCCCTTGTATGCGGGCCATGCGCTGACGGTCGGCTATCACTTCGACAACTACTTCTTGCGCAACGAGACGTACAACACGCCCGACTGGCTGAACGGCTCGCCGTCGACGCTCGCCAGCACCTATCGCGGCGACACGCGCACCCAGGCGCTGTACGGCCAGGACGCATGGCGTTTCGCGCCCGGCTGGCTCGCGACGCTCGGCCTGCGCTACGAGCGCTGGGACGCGTACGACGGCGCGCTCGGCAACGGCTCATCGACCTTCGGCTACGCGGACCGCAGCGCGAACGCGCTGTCGCCGAAAGCGTCGGTGCAATGGCAGGCGACGCAAGACTGGCTGTTCCGTCTGTCGTTTGCGACGGGCACGCGCTTTCCGAGCGTCGCCGAGTTGTTCCAAGGGACGATCTCGAACAACGCGATCGTCAATAACAATCCTGGGCTGAAGCCGGAGAAGGCGATCGACTGGGACTTCACGGCGGAACGCGATGTCGGCGTGGGTGTGGTGCGGGCGAGCGTGTTCCAGAGCGACCTGCGCGACTCGATCTATAGCCAGACGACCGTCAGCGGTTCGACCACGGTCACGAACATCTCGAACGTCGACCGCGTGCGCGTGCGCGGCGTCGAACTCGCTTTTTCCGGACAAAACGTGCTGCTGCACGGGCTCGATCTCGACGCGAACGTGACGGCGACCCACTCGAAGATTCTCGCCGACGCCGCGAACCCGTCGTATGTCGGCAAGCGTTTCCCGCGCATTCCCGTCGTGCGGGCCAACCTGCTCGCGAACTACCACTTCACGCAGCAGTGGCAGGGCAGCGTGGGACTGCGCTACTCCGGCCGCCAGTACAACACGCTCGACAACAGCGACATCAATCCCGACGTCTACGGCGGCACCAGTTCGTTCTTCGTGATCGATCTGAAGGCGCGCTATCAGGTCGGCAAGCACTGGCTCGCGTCGGTTGGCATCGACAACGTCACGGACCGCCGCTACTACGTCTTTCACCCGTATCCGGGCCGCACCTTCTACGGAGAACTCAAATGGATGCTTTAAGAAAATGGGCGGCCGTGTGGGCCGTTGGCTTCTCGTTGACGCAGCCGCTGATGGCGCACGACGCATCGGGCGAAGCACACGCCGCGCACGGCATGCAGATGGAGACGGCGGGCAGTAAGGGCAGTAAGGACGGCATGGGCGGCATGAACATGAATGCCGCCGCGGCCAGGCCCGCGAAAACGCCGCTCGCGACGGGCGCCGCGTTCGACGCGAAGCATCGCCTGTGGGTTGCGTGGGTGGAGGGAGAACACGTCGTCGTCGCGCATTCGGACGATCGGGGCCGCACGCTGTCGCCGCCCGTCACGGTCAACGCGATGCCGGAGCCGATCTACACGAGCGCCGAGAATCGTCCGAAGATCGCCGCGAGCCCCGACGCGAAGACGATCTACGTGACCTGGTCGATGCCGCTCGACGCGCCGTACACGGGCATGGTCCGCTTCTCGCGCTCGACGGACGGCGGCGCGACGTGGAGCGTGCCTGCCACCGTGCACGGCGACCGGCAGCCGATCACGCATCGCTTCGATTCGCTGATCGTCGACGGGCAAGGGCGCATCTTCGTCTCGTGGATCGACAAGCGTGATCTGACGCTGGCGAAACAGGCCGGCAAGCCGTACGACGGCGCGGCTGTCTACTTCGCGGTATCGACGGACGGCGGGCAGACGTTCCAGCCCGAACGCAAGGTCGCCGACCACACGTGCGAGTGCTGCCGCATCGCGCTCGCGCTCGACAGCGAAGGCCGCGTGCAGGCCATGTGGCGCAA
Organism: Paraburkholderia sp. XV; assembly: GCF_020177535.1. Taxonomy (NCBI): domain Bacteria; kingdom Pseudomonadati; phylum Pseudomonadota; class Betaproteobacteria; order Burkholderiales; family Burkholderiaceae; genus Paraburkholderia; species Paraburkholderia sp. XV. Next base: position 10,064 of record NZ_JAGUUD010000080.1, read on the forward strand.
CGTGTTCGAAGGCCAGATCCGCGATCACGCGCTCGCCGTGCTGCCCGCCGACGCGCAGCAGCCCGTCGTGCCGATCCGCGCGACGTTCTCCGGATGGCATATGGAAGCCTGCCCCGATCACGGCCCCGCGCTCGCGATCACGCCGGACGGCGTGCGCCATATGGCGTGGTTCAGCGTCGTCAATGGACGCGCCGATGTCTACTATTCGCGCCTTTCCGCCGACGGCAAGCCGCTCGGAGAGCCGTGGGCGTTCGGCGACACGGGCAAGCCCGGCGGGCAGGCGTCGCACGCGGCGTTGACCGCTCGAGGCAAGACGCTGTGGCTCGCGTGGAAGGATTTCGACGGCGACACGATGCGCCTGATGCTGCGCCGCTCCGACGACGAAGGCGCGCACTGGAGCGCGGCGCGCACGCTCGCGCAGACGGCGGGCGGCAGCGACAACCCGCAGTTGCTCGACGACGCCGGCCGCGTCTATCTGTCGTGGCGCACGCAGAACGACGGCTACATGCTCGTGCCCGTCGAGGAGGCCAAGTAAATGAAGCGAATCTTCATGGCGCTGGCGGCGTGCGTGATGGCTTTCAACGCGCAGGCCGTCGATCTCAAGCCGCTGCGCGCACCCGACGTCGATGCGGTGCTTGCCGCATCTCGAGGCAGGCCGCAGATCGTCGAAATCTGGTCGCTCGATTGCAGCTATTGCCGCGAGAATACGGCGCGCATCGTCGAATGGCAGAAGAAGCATCGCGACGTGCGCCTGACGATGATCGCGATGGATTCCATCGACGACAACGCGGCCGCGCTGTCTCAGGTGCTCGCGACGCTGCCGCTGCCGCCGCAGACGGTGCTTTACGCGAACGCCGAGGCGATTCCCGAGAAGCTGCGCCGTGCGCTCGATCCCAACTGGCGTGGAGAGATGCCGCGCACGTTGCTGATCGACGCGCATGGCGCGCGTCAGGCGTCGAGCGGGTTGTTGCAGTCCGCGACGCTCGACGCGTGGCATCGCTAGTGCGCTATCTGAGCGACGGCGCGCGGCGGCGCGAGCTTGCCGCCTTGCTCGCCGCTTTGCTCCCTTGTCCCGCGCGCCTGGCGAGCGCGGCATCGACCGCGTCGCGCATGCATTGCGCGACGAGTTCCGACGCTTTCGTCCGCGACGCGCGCGCGGGCCGCGCAATCACGAGCGGCTGGCGAATGGTTTCTTCGCGAATGGGCCGCTCGATCGCGCCCGCCGCCATGGTCTGATCGCCCTGCGTAATCAGCAGCGAAACGCCGAGCCCGTTCGCCACCATCCCTCGTACGAGTGCCAGCGATGTCGCCCGATAACGCACTTCGGGCGCAAGCCCGCATTGCCAGAACGGCGCCATCAGAAACTCGCGGCTGTGCGGCAGATCGATCAGGATGAGCGGTTCTTTCGCGAGGTCGTGCAGCGATAGCCTGCCGGCTTTCTTCGCGAGCTTCGATTGCGCCGGCACGAGCGCGTAGGGGCGGAGTTCCGCGAGACATTCGCGCTCGATATCGGCGGGCAAGCCGACGTCGTACATCAACGCAAGTTCGATACGGCTGCTGCGCAACGCGTCTTCGAGCTGCATGAGATCGCCTTCGATGAAGCGTATCGACAGATCCGGGAAGCGTGCGCGCGCGATGCGCAGCAATTCGGGTAGATAAACAGGCGCGATCGTGCTGAATACGCCAATCTGCACTTCGCCCGCTGCCGCGTCGCCGCTGTCGTCGGCCTCGAACGACGCGGCGGCGTTCAGCAACTGATGCGCCTCCGCCAGCTTGCGTACGCCGAAGCGTGTCAACGTCATCTTCGCGCCCGATTCGCGGGTGAACAGCGTGTCGTCGAACAGCGCTTCGAGTTCGCGAATCGCCACGGAAATAGACGGCTGCGATACGTTCAGCAGTTTTGCCGCGGCCGTGGTGCTGCCCGTCTCGGCCGCCGCCGTGAAATAACGCAGAAGCCGCAACGAGACACGCATCAGGAAATCCTATAGGTGCTAGTTTGATTTCATATTTTACTTGATAGGCTAGGCCGCCGAGAATCGTTGCAATCTCTGCTGAAAGGAGCGTTCGATGCAACGTTCGAATCTGCCGCTGGAAGGCCTGCGCGTAATCGACTTCTCGCGCGTGCTGGCCGGCCCCTATTGCGCCGCGCTGCTCGGCGATCTCGGCGCCGATGTGATCAAGATCGAGCCGCCTTCGGGCGACGACTATCGTGCGGTCGGCCCGTTTGCGGCAGACGGCGAGAGCGGCCTGTTCGCCGCGATGAACCGCAACAAGCGCAGCATCGTGCTCGATCTGAAAACGGACGCGGGCCGTGAACTCGCGCGCGCGTTATGCGCGGACGCCGATGTCGTCGTTGAAAATTTCCGGCCGGGCGTCGCGGAGAGGTTGGGCATCGGCTACGCGGACTTGAGCGCTGCCAATCCGTCGCTCGTGTATGCGAGCGTGTCGGGCTTCGGGCAGACGGGTCCCGAATCGCATCGTCCTGCCTACGACATCATCCTGCAGGCAATGTGCGGGTTGATGGATGCCACGGGTTCGCCGGACGGACCGCCGACGATGATCGGCGAGTCGGTGTCGGATGTCGTCAGCGGGTTGTTCGCGTCGTGGGGCGTGCTCGCCGCATTGCTCGCGCGCGAGAAGAGCGGCAAGGGCACGCATGTCGACGTGTCGATGTTCGACGCGACGCTCGGCTTGAGCGCGACGCTCGTCGCGCGCTACGCGGCGACGGGAACCGCGCCGCGCCGCGTGGGCAACCGGCATCCGTCGTCGGCGCCGTTCGGCGCGTATCGCGCAGCCGACGGCTTCTATGTCGTCGCGGTGTTGAACAACAAGCTCTTCTCGGCTTTCGCGCACGCAATCGGCGCGCCGCACCTCGCCGCCGATCCGCGTTTCGCCAGCGACGCGTCGCGCTGCCGTCACGAAGCCGATTTGCGCGCGACGATCGAGACGTGGTCGTCGGCGCTCACCGTCGATGAGGTCAATCACGTGCTCGGCGCAGCAGGCATTCCCGTCGCGCCGATTCGCAATCTTCATGAGGCGCTCGAGAGCGATCACGCTGCGCATCGTGGTTTGCTGACCGAGATACGGCGAGACGGACACACAAAGCGCGTGCCGACGCAGCCGGTCAAGTTCTCCGCGTACGGGGCCAATTGCGTGTCGCCTGCGCCGGGGCTCGGCGAACACGCGGACGCGCTGCTGCGGCAACTCGGCTATGACGCCGACGACATCGTGTCCTTGCGCGAGCGCGGCGCGTTCGGCGTTCCTGTGGTCCGCGCGGGTGATGTGAATCGCAACGAGGAGCAAGATCATGCGTAAGCGGCTGGGCATCGAAGACGGCGACCTGGAGATTGCCGATGCGATCTCGCGTTTCGCACAAAGCGAACTTGCGCCGCGCGCCGCGCAAGTCGATCGTGACGAGCTGCCGACCACGCGTTATGTCGCGCAACTCGCGGAACTTGGTGTGATGGGCATGAATCTGCCTGAGCGATGGGGCGGCGTCGAGGCGTCGCCGGTGGCAATCGTGCTGTCTCTGGTGGAGATCGCGAAGGCCTGCGCGTCGACTTCGTCGATGATCGGCGCGCACTACCTCGCAACCGACTCGATCCTGATCGGCGGCGACGATGCGCTACGCGATCGCTATCTGCCCGACGCGGCCAGCGGCAACAAGCTCGGCGCGTTCGCGCTGACCGAGCCGCGCGCAGGTTCCAACCCCGCCGACATGGCGACGCGCGCGACGCGCGAAGGCGACGGCTATCGGCTGACGGGCGTCAAGCACTTCATCTCGAACGCCGATGCGGCTGGTTTCATCGTCGTGTATGCGAAGACCGATCCCGACGCAGGCGCGCGCGGTATCAGCGCTTTCGTGGTCGACCGGCATATGCCCGGCGTCGATGTTGCGCCCGCCGAAAAGCTCATGGGCATTCGCGGCGCGCCGGCGCACGAAGTGGCGCTCGATTGCTTCGTCCCTGCTGTGAACCGGCTCGGCGTGGAGGGCAGCGGCTTTCGTACGGCGATGAAAGTGCTGGACAACAGCCGGCTCGATGTGGCCGCAACGTCTATCGGGATTGCGGAAGCGGCGTTGTCGGCGGCGACGGGCTGGCTGAAAGAGCGGCAGGTCGGCGGCGAGCCGCTGTCGGGCCGGCAAGGTCTGCAATGGACGATCGCGGACATGAAGACGCGGCTCGAAGCCGCGTGGCTGCTGACCTTGCAGGCCGCCGCGAAGCGCGCGGCGGGAGAGGCGTTCACACAGGATGCGTCGATGGCGAAGCTCTATGCGTCGGAGATGGTTGCGTTCGTCACCGATGCCGCGTTGCAGATGCATGGCGGATACGGCTTCACGCGCGAGATGCCACTGGAGCGTTACGTGCGCGATGCGCGGATCTTGCGTATCTACGAGGGGTCGTCCGAGATTCAGCGGACGGTGATTGCCCGGTCGGTATTGGGATGAACGGCGTGATGCACGCCGGACGTATGTGAGCGGTGGAGAAAAGCAAAAAGCCCAGTCACGAGGACTGGGCTTTTTGTTGAATCTGCTGGTGCCGGAAAGAGGAATCGAACCCCCGACCTTCGCATTACGAATGCGCTGCTCTACCGTCTGAGCTATTCCGGCGCCTTTGTTGCTTTCGTTTAGTTCGTCAGCAACGAAGAAGCAAGATTATAGAGTGCTCTGTATCGGCACGCAAGTGCTTTTCTCAACTTTTCTTTTCGAGATGGTAGCGGGTCACGCGATCGACCTCGTTCTTCGAGCCGAGGAACACCGCGACGCGCTCATGCAGGCTCTTCGGCTGGATGTCGAGAATGCGCTTCTCGCCATTGGTTGCCGCGCCGCCAGCCTGCTCGACGATGAACGCCATCGGGTTCGCTTCGTACATCAGGCGCAGCTTGCCGGGCTTCGACGGGTCACGCTTGTCGGCCGGATACATGAAGATGCCGCCACGGTTCAGGATACGGTGCACGTCGGCGACCATCGATGCGATCCAGCGCATGTTGAAGTCCGACTGGCGCGGACCGTCCTTGCCTGCGTTCAGTTCGCCGATGTACTGCTGCACCGGCTCGAGCCAGTGGCGCTGGTTCGACGCATTGATTGCGTATTCGCGCGTCTCGACAGGAATACGCATGTCGCTTTGCGTGAGTACCCAGGAGCCCAGTTCGCGGTCGAGCGTGAAGCAGTTCACGCCGTTGCCCGTGGTCAGCACCAGTACGGTTTGCGGGCCGTAGACCGCGTAGCCCGCCGCGACCTGCTGCGTGCCCTTTTGCAGGAACGACTGTTCCGTGGGCTGCTGGCCGTCAGGGCAGCGCAGCACCGAGAAGATCGTGCCGATCGACACGTTGACGTCGATGTTCGACGAGCCGTCGAGCGGGTCGAACACGAGCAGGTATTCGCCCTTCGGATAGTTCGCGGGAATCGGGAAGAACTGTTCCATCTCTTCCGATGCCATGCCGGCCAGGTTGCCGCCCCATTCGTTGGCTTCGAGCAGGATTTCGTTCGACAGGATGTCGAGCTTCTTCTGCACTTCGCCCTGCACGTTTTCGCTGCCGGCCGTGCCCAGCGCATCGCCGAGGGCGCCCTTGCTGACGTGATAACTGATGGCCTTGCACGCGCGCGCAACGACTTCGATCAGCAGGCGCAGATCGGCAGGCAGATTGTTGTTCTCGCGCTGCTGCTCGATCAGGTACTTCGTAAGGGTGGTACGACGTTGCAAAGACATTGCAGTACTCCGGAGAGGCTTGGGAATTCCCTGATTTTAACCTTTCGATGTGCGGGTTCCGTGACTTTAAAAAATCGCCGCCCGAAGCCGCGCTCCCGTCGTGCTTCCTGACGGGACGAATGCGTCAACGCGAGGCCGCAACCCTGCGCGTCGCGGCCGCTGCGTCTTCGGCGGCTTTGAGCTGCTCGCGCGACAACTGCGGATGCCTGGGCCGGCGCGACGGCGGCAGCGGCTCGATTTCGCGCTTGATTTGTTCGCCCGATTCTGCAATTGCAACCCGCAGGTCGTACGCGATCTGAAGATTGAGCCAGAAGAGCGGGCTATTGTTGAAAAAGCACGACAGTCGCAGGGCGGTTTCCGACGAAATGGCTCGTTTGCCGCGCACGATGTCGTTGACGCGCGGCGCAGGCACGCGCAGCGCAATGGACAGCGCGTGGGCCGACATGCCGAGCGGTTCGAGAAACTCCTCGCGCAGGATGTCGCCAGGCGTTGCTTGTGGCATGCGTTCGCCGGTGGAAACGTCGGAGAAGTCGAGCTTGTCGAGTTCAGAGCGTTTGATGGCCATGATGGTTTCCCATGATTCAGTGATAGTCGACGATCTCGACATTGAGCGCGTCACCGTTGATGTACTGGAAGCAGATGCGCCACTGCGCGTTGATGCGGATGCTACATTGCCCGCTGCGCGCGCCTTGCAGTAGTTCGAGCCGGTTGCCGGGCGGCACGAACATGTCGTTGATGTCCGCTGCGGCATCGATCAACAGGAGCTTGCGGCGCGCGGAGATCTGTACTTCAGATGGCAGCGACCGCACGAACACGCCGTTGAAGACGGCTGCCGTTTCTTTGTCGTTAAAGGTAGAGATCACGGGAAGTGTATAACGTGTCATGTTAAACGTAAACCATCAGATGAACACGTTCAGTGTGATCGCAACAGCGACGTGCAACTAGTCGGCAGAATGGCGTAGGAAAAATTGCATCGCGCCAAACGGGCGAAAAAAAGCCGGCACATGTGCCGGCTTTTGCATGCAGCGGAACCATCCAGACGATCAGGCCAGAGCCTTCTCTACAATTTCGCGCACGTCGCGGGATTTCGCCTGCGCGGCGACTTTTTCCAGCGCCGCGCGCATCTGGTCGCGCAGCGCAGGCGTGAAGCGGCGCCACAGTTCCAGCGCGCGGGCAAGGCGCGCCGCGACTTGCGGATTGAGCGCGTCGAGCGCGATCACCTGTTCGGCCCAGAACGCATAGCCCGAGCCGTCCGCCGCGTGGAACTGCGCCGGGTTCGCCGAGCAGAAGCTGAAGATCAGCGAGCGGGCGCGGTTCGGGTTCTTCAGCGTGAACGCGGGATGCGCCATCAGCTTGCGCACGATCTCGATCACAGGCCGTGCTTTCGTGCCGCGTTGCATCGCCTGCAGCGCGAACCACTTGTCGATCACGAGCGGCTCGTTCTCGAAGCGGCGATAGAAGTCGTCGAGCGCATCGGCGGCTGCCGCGCCGCCGTTCGACGCAGCCGCCGTCAGCAACGCGGATAGCGCCGCTGCCCGGTCCGTCATGTTGTTCGCCGCGTCGTACTGCGCCTTCGCGAGACGCACGGCGTCGGCGGGATCGTCGAGTTCGGCGAGATAGGCGAGCGCCAGATTCTTCAGCGCGCGGTGGCCGCCTGCTTCAGGCGTCGGTTCGTAGGCGCCCGGCGTCTGATGCCGTTCGTAAACCGCGAGCCAGTCGCCTTTGAGCGCCGACGCCAGACGCTTGCGCACGAACTGCCGCGCGCTGTGCACGGCGGCGGGATTCGATTCGTCCATCTGTTCGGCGAGATACGCTTCCGACGGCAGCATCAGCGCGAGCTCGCGGAATGCGGGCGACAGCGTCTCGTCGTTCAGCACGCGGCCGAACGCAGCGACGACGGTATCGTCCAGTTCCAGCGCCTTGCCCGTTGCCGCGTGCTCGGCAAGCGTCAGCAGCTCGCGCGTCGCGAGGCGCTGGCCGGCTTCCCAGCGGTTGAACGGATCGCTGTCGTGCGCGAGCAGGAACGCGAGTTCGTCGGCCGTGTAGTCGTATTCCACGACGACGGGCGCCGAGAAATTGCGCAGCAGCGACGGCAGCGGTTTTTCGGCCACGTCGACGAACGTGAAGCTCTGTTCCTTCTCCGTGAATTCGAGCACGCGCGTGGTGTGCGGCGACGCCGACGCCTCGCCTTCGAGGCGCAGCGGCATGTCGTTGCCGTCCTCGCCGATCAGGCCGATCGCGAACGGAATCAGCAGCGGGCCCTTTTGCGTTTCGCGCGCGGCCGCGGCGGCATCGCCGTAGCCCTGCGTGAGCGTCACCGTGTAGCGCTTTTGCGATGCGTCATAGTGCGTGTCGACCGTGATGCGCGGCGTGCCGGCCTGGCTGTACCAGCGCTCGTACTGCGCGAGGTCGCGGCCGTTCGCGTCGGCCATTGCGTGACGGAAGTCGTCGCAGGTGACGGCCTGGCCGTCGTGGCGCTTGAAATACAGGTCCATGCCGCGCCGGAAGCCTTCGCGCCCGAACAGCGTCTGATACATCCGCACGACTTCCGAGCCCTTTTCATAGACGGTCATCGTGTAGAAGTTGTTGATCTCGACGTAGCTCTCCGGACGCACCGGGTGCGCCATCGGACCGGCATCTTCGGCGAACTGCATCTGACGCAGCACGCGCACGTCTTCGATACGCTTGGTCGCGCGTGCCGCCTGATTCTCGACCGTGCTGCCGCCGCTTGCCATGTCAGCGGAAAACTCCTGGTCGCGGAACACGGTTAGCCCTTCCTTCAGGCTCAGCTGGAACCAGTCGCGGCAGGTGACGCGGTTGCCCGTCCAGTTATGGAAGTACTCGTGGCCGACCACGGCTTCGATGTTGGAGAAGTCGGTGTCCGTCGCGGTTTCGGGATTGGCCAGCACGTATTTCGTGTTGAAGATATTGAGGCCTTTGTTCTCCATCGCGCCCATGTTGAAGTCGCTCACGGCGACGATCATGAAGCGGTCCAGGTCGAGTTCCAGGCCAAAGCGCTCCTCGTCCCAGCGGATCGAGTGGATGAGGGAATCCATGGCGTGACGGGTCTTGTCGAGATCGTGCGGCTCGACCCAGACCTGCAGCAGCTTTTCCTTGCCCGAGCTCGACTTCACGCGTTCCTCCAGCGCGACCAGCTTGCCCGCGACGAGCGCGAACAGATAGCTCGGTTTCCTGAACGGATCTTCCCAGCGCGCGAAGTGGCGGCCGTCGGGCAGGTCGCCCTGTTCGAGCAGGTTGCCGTTGGACAGCAGCACCGGGTACGCGGCCTTGTCGGCACGCAGCGTGACCGTGTAGGTCGCCATCACGTCCGGGCGGTCGAGGAACCACGTGATGCGCCGGAAGCCTTCGGCCTCGCATTGCGTGAAGAAGTTGCCGCTCGATACATACAGGCCGGACAGCGTCGTGTTCGCCGCGGCATTGCAGATGCCCGTCAGCGTCAGCTCGAACGAATCGGGCACGTTGTCGACGGTGAGGCCGTGTTCGTGCGCGTGGACATCGGCATACGGCTTGCCGTCGATCGACGCTTCGACGAACTGCAGTGCCTCGCCCATCAGTTCGAGATGGGTGGCGCGCACCGCGTCGGGATTGCGGCGGATGCGCATCGTATTCCTGACGACGGTACGCTCGGGCACGAGATCGAACTCGAGCGCGACGGTATCGATGAGAAAAGCGGGCGGCGCGTAGTCGGCGCGGCGGATCACTTGAGGCGTTTCGGTATCGGCCATGGTGTCGTGTGGGAATAAGCTCGAAGCCGGCGCGTTATGTACATACTGGCAGAGGTGCGCCGGGTGATCGGACCATTGTACAAAGCCTCGGCCGATCGTGCGGATAGAACTTTTTACCGTCTTGTCCGGTCAGCGTATTATCGGGCCGCTCGCGCGGCAGGCGCGAGCGACGATACCAACGAGGACGACCATGAAGCTCGACCGATTGACCCGCCACGCCGCACTCGTGCTCGCGGCGTTCGCCACGCTGCTGGCGGGCTGCACGACCTATGTGACGTCGCAGGTGACGGCCTTTTCCGACTGGAGCGGCAGCGACGCGACGCGCACCTACGCGTTCTCGCGCACGGCTGAGCAGAAGAACAGTCTCGAACAGGCCACCTACGAACAGATCGTCGCAAACGAACTCGCCACGCATGCGTTCCGGCAGACCGATGAGCGCGAAGCGCACTATCTGGTCGCGCTCGCCTATGGCATGCGCTCGGATACCGTGACGGTCTCGCAGCCCGCCTATTACTACAGCGCGTGGCCCGGTCCTTACTACTGGGGCCGTCCGTTCGACCCGTGGGGCCCATGGGGTCCGTGGGGCCCGTATTCGGGAGGCTATGTGAACCAGAGCTATCCCGTGTACACGCATCTGCTCGGCATCCGCATCACGGATCGCGCGACGGGCAAGGAACTCTACAACGTGACCGCGCGCAACACGGACGAGCAGTCTTCGTTGATTGCCGCGATGCCGTATCTTGCCCGCAGCGCGATGTCCGATTTCCCGTTGGGCAACGGCGTGGTGCGCACCGTCAAGCTGCCCGTCGACGGAAAGGGCGGAATCTCGAACGAAATGGCGGCAGGCAATGCCGCGCCGCCCGTGCCGGCCTCGGGTGTCAAGACCGTTCAATAAGCGCTTCCAGGAAGCGCTCTCCATGAAAACGGCCACATCGCGCAAGCGATGTGGCCGTTACCTTGACAGGGGCGATTGCCGGATGACCCGGCCGACGGTCAGACGCCGATACCCATCAACGCCATCGCGCCGAGCACGACGAACATGACGGCAGCGATGCCGTGCACGAGCCTGGTCGGCAGTTTGTGCGCGAAGCGGTCGCCGAGCAGGATCGCCGGCACATTCGCGAGCATCATGCCGAGCGTCGTGCCCGCGACCACGCCGAAGAAGTCATGGAAGCGTGCGGCCAGCGCGACCGTGGCGATCTGCGTCTTGTCGCCCATTTCAGCGAGGAAGAACGTGACCACGGTTGCGCCGAACACGCCGAAGTGCGTGCGATTGGTATTCGCTTCGGCGTCGTCGAGCTTGTCGGGCACGAGAATCCACAAGCCCATGCCGATGAACGACGCCGCCAGCGCCCAGCGCATCACGGTCGGCGTGACGAGCGAGCCGAGCCATGCGCCGAGCGCGCCGGCGCCGGCATGATTGATCAGCGTCGCGACGAGGACACCGAGAATGATGGGCAGCGGCTTGCGGTAGCGGGCGGCGAGGACGAGTGACAGCAGTTGGGTCTTGTCGCCGATTTCAGCCAGCGCGACTGCGCCCGTCGAGATCAGAAAGGCTTGTTCCACGTTTTGATAGATTCCCCGGGCCGAGATGTGTGCGAGCGACGACCCACAACGCGCCGGGCCCTAAAGCGGCGGTGGTGGATCATCGGTCTCGCCAGGCCAGAGGCTGCGTCTGCCATGGCCATACGGCCAAGTCTGTTGACAGGCGCCCCCGCAGGTCACGCACGCTGCGCTCGCCGGCCAGAAGCTGGACCGTAGCGCGGGCATGACGCGGGGCGGCTACTCCCCAATGAGGGGCGGAGTATAGCACGGAGGCTTGCGCGAAAGCGAAGATTTCGCGTGACTTACGCACCCCTTTGGATTGCTTGCAGCAAGTCATTGCAAAATCAAGCGCGATTGTCGCTTTTTAACGGATTCGTCGCGCGCTGCCGACACGCAGGAGCGTTACAAACCGCGCGAATCTCTGGCATGCCAGCGGGTGCTCGGGCTGGGCGGAGGCCGGCCGGACGGGCCGCTGAAGGTGTGGGAACGCTTCCGTCGCGTGCAAGAGACGGATACAGATAGATACGTCTTTTCCGGCTGATTTCGGCCAGAATGCTCGGTATCATTTCGGGCGGTCTACGTAATGACCAGACGAAACCCCGTTTTGGCGTCCCGCCCCTAAATAATCACCGCTGCGTGCCGTTATTTGGGTGACTCCTTAAAATAAAAGTGGACTCACCGAACTGGCGTAGCGCCTCGCCTCGAAGTAGCGCGCTTCACGTGCTGTCGATGGCGAGCGCGCCTCTGGCGTCAGCAGCCTTCACGCGCGAACACCGATATGCCCGATCTGCACTGGACTATTCCGGTTGCTCGCTGGTCTTCCTGGCCTGCCGTCGCAGCCGCCGCACCCGATATTGGCTTTATCGAGCCGATGGTGCGGCGTCGCCTGAGCACGCTGTCGCGCATCGCGCTGAAAGTCGCGCATGACTGCGCCGCCGAGCGGCCCAACGTGCGCATCGTGTTCGCGTCGCGCCACGGCGAGCTGCGCCGCACCACCGACATTCTGCGCAACATCAGCGCGGGCGAGCCCGTCTCGCCGACGGCATTCAGTCTTTCCGTGCTGAACGCGATGACGGGCGTGTTCGGCATTTCGCGCGGCGACCGCACGGCCGCGAGCGCGCTGTCCGCCGGTGCCGAGACGCTCGGCTACGCGCTGCTCGAAGCGCACGCGCAATACGCCACCAATCCCTCGACGCCCGTGCTGCTCGTCTACGCCGATGAACCGGCCGATCCCGGCTACGGCACGATCGAAGAGGAAGTGCAGGGCGGCGCGGTCGCGATCCTGCTGGACGAAGCAGCGGCGGGCCGCCTGTCCTGCTCGCGCACGGCCGTGGCCGACGGCAAAGCGCCGCCCGAAGGCGCGGGTACTCTCTTTGCAACTCAAAGTCAGGCTGTGCATCACTGCCTCGACACGCATGCCGCTGCGCAATGGCGTGGCGAATACGCGGTCTGGGAATGGAGCTGGGATGAAGCCGTGGCTTGACTATCACTGGCGCCTCGTCGCGACGGCGCTTGCATTCACGGCGTTCGGCATCTGCGGACTCGGCTTTTCGCTGATCCTGTTTCCGATCGCGTGGATCTGGCCGGATCGCACGTCGAAGCAGCGCGCGATCACCGCGATCATTCACGCGTTCTTTCGCGCGCTCGTCGCCGTGCTGAAGTGGGCCGGCGTGATGGAGCTCGACGCGCACGGCGTCGCTGCGCTGCGCCGCAAGCACAACGAGCCGGCCATCGTGGTCGCGAATCATCCGACGTGGCTCGACGTGATGGTGCTGCTGTCGCTGACGCCGCGCGCGTGCTGCGTCGTCAAGAGCGCGCACTGGAGCAACCCGTTTTTCTGGGGCGTCGTGCGCGCGGCCGAATATGTGAGCAACGCCGATCCGCTCGATCTCGTCGAAGCGGGCGCGCGGCAACTGCAGCGCGGCTACACGATGATCATTTTTCCGGAAGGCACGCGCAGCCCGGCGCGCAACCGGATGCATGCGTTTTCGCGCGGTTTCGCGCACATGGCGCTCAAGTCCGGCGCGCCGATCCTGCCGGTACTGATGGATTGCGATCCACCCGCATTTACCAAGGGCATGCGCTGGTACAACGTGCCCGAGCGTGCGTTCCGCATGCGCGTCAACGTGCTCGAGCCGCTCGGCGCAGATGCGCTCGCGGCGCACGACGAACCGCCCGCGCTGGCTGCTCGCACGGTGACGAGCGCCATCGAAGCACATATCACCCAGCATCTGTTCGACTATGGATTCTTTAAAGCTTGAAATCAAACAGCTTCTGATCGAAGCACTCGATCTGGAAGACCTGACGCCCGCCGACATCGACGACGACGCGCCGCTCTTCGATACCGACGGCGTCGGTCTCGATTCGATCGACGCGCTCGAAATCGGCATCGTGCTGCGCAAACACTACCAATTGACGATCGCGGCGAATGACGAACGCACGCGAGAGCACTTCCGCTCGATCAATTCGCTCGCAGCGCTGGTGGCGAGCCAGCGCGAGCTTGCGCATGAATCGGGCGACACCACAAAGAAAGGGGAATGACCGTGACCGACACCGAGATCCTTGAGCGCATCCGCGCCATCTTCAAAGAGAACTTCGCCATCGAGCCCGAACGCGTGACACCTGAAGCGCACCTGTTCGAAGAACTCGATCTGGACAGCATCGACGCCGTCGATCTCGCGATCAAGCTGCAGGAGATGACGGGCCGCCGGATCAAGCCGGAGGAGTTCAAGTCGGTGCGCACGGTTGGCGACGTGATCGCGGCTGTCGAGTCCTTGCTCGCGGCGCAGGGCTGATGCACGCGCAACGTTCGCACGCGCCGGGCGCCCCGGACGAAAGTCAGGCGCAGGCTGCAATGCCAGCGGCCGTGCAGCCAGCGAACGACGGCGAGCGCCCGCGTAGCTGGGCAAGCTTCGCGCTGGGTGTGCTCGCCAAGCTCGCGTATCCCGCCGTGATTCTGTGTGCGTGGTTCTGGGACGCGCCGCGCTTCGTCGGCTGCCTGCTGTTCGCGCTGTTGTGGCTGCAGCGCTGCGCCGGCACGGGCGCGTTCGGCGCGTCGCTGCGCAAGCTCACGCGGGTCGACTGGGCCGTGGCCTTCATGCTGAGCATCGCGTCCGCGGCCATCGTGTGGACCAATAGCGAACTGTTGCTGCGCATCTACCCGTCGCTGGTGAATCTCGGTTTGCTGATCGCGTTCGGCGTAACGCTCCTGCACGGCCCGACGATGATCGAAAAATTCGCGCGCATCGGCACGCCCGATCTGAGCGAGCCGGCGATCCGCCACACGCGCCGCGTGACGCAGATCTGGTGCGCGTTCTTCCTCGCGAATGGCGTGTTCTCTCTCTACACGGCGCTCTACTGGCCGCGCGAAGCGTGGTCGCTGTATAACGGCGCGATCGCGTACGGTCTGATCGGTCTGCTGCTGGCGGGTGAAATTGCGTGGCGATATCTCGTGATCCTGCCGCGCGTGCGACGTTCGGAGGCGGCATGATCGCGCTGCACGAACTGCTGTCGTGCGAGCGCGCCGGGCACGTGCCCGTCTGTCGCGACGACGAAGCAAACGGGACCATCGATTTCGCCGCGTTTCGCGCGCGTGTTTTCGCCATTGCCTTGCAACTGCGTAAAACGCGGGCGCACCGCTACGCGCTGTGCATCGACGATCCATTCGATTTCGCTTGTGCGCTATTCGCGCTCTTCGCCTGCGGCAAGACGCCCGTGATTCCGGCGAACGCGACACCCGGCTATCTCGCCGATCTCGCCGACGCCTATGACGCCGTGCTCACCGACGCCGACGTCGGCGCGCATGCCGCCACGCAAGCATGCGCCGAAACGCCGTTAACCATCGATCCCGACGCGCCGCTCACGCTCTATACGTCGGGCAGCAGCGGCACGCCGAAGCCGATCCACAAGACGCTCGCGCAGTTCGACGCCGAAGTGCAGACGCTGGAGCGCGAGTGGGGCGGACTGGCCGGCGAGGCGACGATGCTCGCTAGCGTCCCGCATCATCACATCTACGGTTTGCTGTTTCGCGTCATGTGGCCGCTCGCGGCCGGCCGCGCGTTCGATCGCGCCGTCTGTATCGAGCCGCTGCAGGTGCAGTCGCGCATCGAGCAATGCGGTGCGGCCGTGGTCGTGTCGTCGCCCGCGCAATTGTCGCGCTGGCCCGCGATGCCCGGCTTCGCGGCATTGACGCCTGTGCCGCGCGCGTTCTTCTCGTCGGGCGGACCGCTTTCCGCCGAAGCCGCTGCGCACTACGCGGCCGCTTTCGGCAGCGCGCCGGTGGAAATCTACGGCAGCACGGAAACGGGCGGTATTGCGTGGCGACGTCAGAACGAGACGTCGGCATGGCAGCCTATGAATGGCGTCGACGTTCAGCGCGGTGAAGACGGCGCGCTGAAGGTGCGCTCGCCGCATCTGGGCCATGACGCCTGGCATCGCACGGACGACGCCATCGTGTTCGACGACGGCGGCCGC
This sequence comes from Paraburkholderia sp. XV, assembly GCF_020177535.1. NCBI lineage: Bacteria > Pseudomonadati > Pseudomonadota > Betaproteobacteria > Burkholderiales > Burkholderiaceae > Paraburkholderia > Paraburkholderia sp. XV. The sequence continues at coordinate 25,536 of NZ_JAGUUD010000080.1, forward strand.
TTCCGGCTGCAAGGACGCCTCGATCGCGTGATCAAGCTCGATGGCAAGCGCGTGTCGCTGCCCGAAGTCGAGGCGCGTCTCGCGCTGCATCCGTATGTCGCGCAAGCGGCCGTGGTGCCGCTCGCGGGTGCGTCGCGCGAACGTCTGGGCGCGGTGGTCGCGCTCAACGATGCAGGCGGCGCGGCGTTACGCCACGAGGGGCGCGTCGCGCTCGCGAAGACCTTGCGCCGCCATCTCGCCGCCTACTTCGACGTGGTCGTGCTGCCGCGTCACTGGCGCTTTCGCATTGGGTTGCCGTTCGACGCGCGCGGCAAGCTGCCCGCCGCAGCCGTGGCCGCGGCTTTCGAGCCGCGCGACGACGGCTTCGAACTGCTGTCCGAAGCGCGTAACGGTGACGACGTCCACTACGAACTGCGCGTGCCGCCCACACTCGTTCATTTCGAAGGCCACTTTCCCGGCCTGCCGATTCTTCCCGGCGTCGTGCAGCTCGACTGGGCGATCCGCCTTGCCGCCGCGCACGTGACGGGCGTGCGCGAGATCGAATCCGTCGACCGCCTGAAGTTCACCGCGCCCGTGATGCCGGGCGCCGTGCTCGACCTGAAGCTGTCGCACGATGCCGCGCGGCGGCGCGTGCAGTTCGCGTATCGCGTCGAAGGCCGCGACAGTGCGTCGGGCGTGATCGTGTATCGGGAGCGCGCATGAGCGACGCAGGTTTCAGCGCGTGCATCGTCATTCCGATCTACAACCACAAGGACGCGATCGGCGGCACGCTCGAGCGTCTGGCCGTGCACGGCCTGCCCATCTTCGTCGTCGACGACGGCAGCGATGAAGCGACGCAAGCCGTGCTCGCGGAGCTCGCTTGCCAGCGTCGCGAGCAGATGACGCTGCTGCGGCTGCCCGTCAACGGCGGCAAGGGCGCGGCCGTGATGGCGGGACTGCGCGCGGCGAAGCGCGCCGGCTACACACACGCGTTGCAGATCGACGCGGACGGTCAGCACGACGCCAACGATGTGCCGCTTTTCCTCGCTGCCGCGCGCGCCGAGCCGGGCGCCGTGATTCTCGGGCGGCCGGTCTACGACGAGAGCGTGCCGAAGTCGCGTCTTTATGGCCGCTATCTGACGCATGTTTGGGTGTGGATCGAAACGCTGTCGCTGACGATCCGCGATTCGATGTGCGGCTTTCGTCTCTATCCGCTCGCAGCGGCGTGCGCGCTGATCGACAGCGTGGATCTGCCGACCCGCATGGACTTCGACATCGAGATTCTCGTGCGGCTGTACTGGCGGCGTCTCGCGTTCCGCGCGATCCCGACGCGCGTCACGTACGCGATGGACGGCGTGTCGCACTTCGACGTGTTGTGGGACAACGTGCGCATCAGCGCGAGTCATACGCGCCTCGTATGCGGCATGCTGTTGCGTCTGCCGCTGCTGCTCGCGCACAAGTTCATGCCGCGCAAGTCCGCCGCTTCGCATGGGAATGGCGACAACGCGAAATGGTGGCGCATGGCCGAGCGCGGCAGCCGCCTCGGCATGACGCTGCTTGCGCTCAGTTGCAAGCTGTTCGGCATGCGCTTCACCGCATTGTGGCTGCATCCCATCGTCGCGTACTTTCTGATGACGGGCCGCGCCGCGCGCTCTGCGTCGCGCACGTATTTCACGCATCTCGAACAGGCTGCGCAAGGCGAGCGCACGCCGCGTCCGGGCTGGCGTTCTGCTTACCGGCAGATGCTGGCGTTCGCGCAATCGGGTCTCGACAAGCTCGCCGCCTGGTCGGGCCGCATCGATTCCAACGACGTGATCTTCGATGATTCGTCCGCGTTCGATGCGCTGGTCGCGAGCGGCCGCGGCGCGCTCGTGATCGGCGCGCATCTGGGCAACCTCGAAATGACGCGTGCGCTCGCCGCGAACGGCGGCCATGCGAAGGTCACGGCCATCGTGTACACCGAGCACGCGAAGCGCTTCAACAGCGTGCTCTCGACGGCGAACAGCGAGTTCGCGAAACGTCTCGTGCAGGTCAGCGACTTCGGACCCGAGACGTCGATGATGATGCAAGAGCGCATCGACGCGGGCGAACTGCTGGTGATCGTCGGCGACCGCGTGCCCGCGCGCGAGTCGGGCCGCACCACCGACGCGCAATTTCTCGGCGCGACGGCGCCGTTCGCGCAAGGGCCGTATGTGCTCGCACATGCGCTCGGCTGCCCGGTGTATCTGTTCTTCTGCCTGAAAGAGCGCGACGTGCGCAATCACGAGCGCTACCGGCTCTACTTCGAGCCGTTCGCCGAGCGCATCGAACTGCCGCGCCGCGAACGCGCGCAGCATATCGCGGCCTGGGCGCAGCGCTATGCGTCGCGCCTCGAACACTATTGCCGCAAGGCGCCTTATCAATGGTTCAATTTCTTCGATTTCTGGGCGCGTCCCCGAAAGACGATAACGGGTGGCATCCCGCACGGAGACGCGAATGTCGGAACATGATCTGATCGACGAGACGCACGCGCGCGCCGCACGCACGGCAACGCCGCGTGCGGTGGTGGTCGGCGGGCGCAAGCTGTCGATCGAAGAGGTCGTCGCGATTGCGAAGGGGCGCGCCACTGTCGCGTTGAGCGGCGACCCGGCCTGGCGCTCGCGCATCCAGCGCGGCGCGGATTTTCTGCGCCGTCATCTCGCCGCGGGCGAAACGGTGTACGGCGTGAACACGGGCTATGGCGATGCATGCGTCGTCGATGTGCCGATGGAACTCGTCGAAGCCTTGCCGCTGCAACTGACGCGCTATCACGGCTGCGGCATGGGCGCGTATCTCGACGACGCGCAAGCGCTCGCCGTGATCGCCGCGCGTCTGAACTCGCTGGCATACGGCTTTTCGGGCGTGCGGCCGGTGCTGCTGGAACGGCTCGCCGATCTGATCAACCATCGCGTGCTGCCGCGTATTCCTTCGGAAGGCTCGGTCGGCGCGAGCGGCGATCTGACGCCGCTGTCGTATGTGGCGGCTGCCCTCGTCGGCGAACGCGACGTGATGTTCGACGGCACGCTGCGCGATGCCGCCGGCGTGTGGGCGCAGCTCGGCCACGCGCCGCTGACGCTCGCGCCGAAGGAAGGTCTCGCGCTGATGAACGGCACGGCCGTGATGACGGGCCTCGCGTGTCTCGCGTTTGCGCGTGCCGGACATCTCGCGCGTCTTGCGTCGCGTTTGACGGCGCTGTCGACGGTTGCGCTCGATGGGCGCGCCGCGCACTTCGACGCAATGATCTTCGAAGCGAAGCCGCACGCAGGCCAGGCCGAAGCCGCTGCATGGATACGCGCGGACCTGGCGGGCCGCGACGATACGCCGGGCCATCGCCTGCAGGATCGCTATTCGATCCGCTGCGCACCGCATGTGATCGGCGTCGCGGTCGATGCGTTGTCGTGGGTTCGGCGCGACGTCGAGAACGAACTGAACAGCGCTAACGACAATCCGCTGATCGACCCGGACGGCGAGCGCGTGCTGCACGGCGGCAACTTCTACGGCGGCCATATCGCGTTCGCGATGGACGCGTTGAAAACGGCCGTCGCCAATCTCGCGGATCTGATGGACCGGCAGCTTGCGCTGATCGTCGACGACAAGTTCAACAACGGCTTGCCGCGCAACCTGACGGGCGCGACCCCGGCACGCGCGCCGATCAATCACGGTTTCAAGGCGGTGCAGATTTCGTCGTCGGCGTGGACGGCGGAAGCGCTGAAACATACGATGCCCGCCAGCGTTTTTTCGCGTTCGACGGAAGCGCACAACCAGGACAAGGTCAGCATGGGCACGATCGCCGCGCGCGATTGCCTGCGCGTGCTCGAACTGACGGAGCAGGTTGCGGCCGCGCATACGCTCGCCACCGTGCAGGCGCTGAAGTTGCGCGTGCGCATCAACGGTGAGACGAACGTGCCCGCGCCGCTGCGTGCATTCGCTCAAGAGGTGGCCGCGATGTCGCCGTTCGTCGACGAAGACCGTGCGCTCGAAAGCGATCTGCGCGCGTTGACGGCGCGCATTGCCGATTGCGCGCTGGTTGAAGGAGGCGCGCATCATGAATGAGCGTCACCAGGGCAAGACGTTGAAGGCGAGTGCAATCGTCGAAGTGCCGTTTCATGATGTCGACGCGATGAACGTCTGCTGGCATGGCCATTATCTGAAGTACTTCGAGATCGGCCGCGCCGCGTTGTTGCGCGCATTCGACTACGACTACCGCGAGATGCAGGCGTCGGGTTATCTGTGGCCGATCGTCGAGGCACATCTGAAGTACGTACGGCCCGCGACGTATGGGCAGCGCATCGACGTGCGCACGGAGCTGCTCGAATTCGAAAACCGCCTCAAAATAGGCTATGAAATCGTCGATTGCGCGACGGGCACGCGGCTGACGAAGGGCTACACGATCCAGGTCGCGATCGAGGCCGCGACGCAGGAAACGCAGTTCGTGTCGCCGCCTGTCGTGTTCGAAAAGCTGGAGCACGCATGGTCACGCTGACACTACGCGCCGCATTGATCGCTGCGTTGCTTGCCGTGGCCAGCGTGAATTCATACGCTGCGACACAGCAGACGCAGTCTCAGGCGCAGAACAGCAACGCCGCGCTCGTTTCGCAGGTCGCGTCCCGTCTCGCACAAACGAAGGGTGTACGCGCGCAGTTCACGCAGACGCAGACGCTGTCCGCCATGAAGCAGCCTTTGGTGAGCACGGGCACGCTCGTTTTCTTCCGGGAGCGCGGCGTGATCTGGCGCGTCGATACGCCGTACAAGGCGACGTATGTGATCACCGACGCAGGCGTGAGCGAAGTCGATGCTAACGGCAAGCGCGTCAATACGAAGAGCGCACAGGGTGTGCGTGGTGTCGCGCAAGTCTCGAAGATGATGCGCGCGATGCTGGGCGGCGATCTGTCCGCGCTCTATTCGCAGTTCGATGTCGACGCGCAGGGCACGCCGTCGCAATGGAAGCTCGAACTGAAGCCGAACCAGCCGCAGCTTGCGCAGTCCATCAAGGGCTTGCAGATGACGGGCGGCGAGTTCCTGCAGACGCTGCGCATCGCGCTGGCGAACGGCGACGTCACGCAGATCGAGTTCGCGAAGAGCGAAGCGATCAACGATCTCTCGCCCGGCGAGCGCACGCTGCTTGGAGCACAATGATGCTGATGGCGCGACAGTGGACCAAGACGCAGTTGTGGGGCATCCGGGCCGCATGGCTCGCGCTCGCGCTCGTCGCTTCGCTGTACTGCGTCTTCCGTTTCATGGGGCCGTCGCCGCTGGAGACGAATCTGCTCGCGCTGCTGCCCGCGACGGAAGCCGATCCCGTCGCTGAAAAAGCCGTCGATACGCTCGCCAACGCGCTCGGCGATCGCACGGTGTTTCTGGTGACGGACAAGGACGATGCGCGCGCAAAAGCGGCGGCGAAACAATTCGGCGCGGCGTTGCAGAAGAGCGGCGCGTTCGCGTCGGTGACGGCGGAGTTGCCGCCGTTCGACATGTCGCAGATCGGCGGCTTGTACATGCCGTATCGCTTCGGCCTGTTGACGCGCGAAGATCGCGACGCGATTGCCAGTAACACGGCGTCGCTGCACGATGCGCTGCTGCAGCGCCTCTACAACCCGGTGCGCGGCCCGCTCGCCACGCAACTCGCCGACGATCCCTTCGGCTGGCTCGAACACTTCCTGAGCGGCCTGCCGCTCGCCACCTCGAATCTCGATCTCGAAGACAACATGCTCGTCGCGCATCGCGGCGACCTGACGAGCGTGCTCGTCGTCACGACCCTGCCCGGTTCCGCGTACGAATCGCAAACCCAGCGCGCGGTGCTGTCGGCCGTTGCGCAGGCGCAAGCGTCGCTGAAGACGGGTTACCCCGATGCGAGCATCGCGCGCACGGGCGCGGTGTTCTACGCGGAATCGGCGCGCAGCGCGTCGGAGCGCGAAGTGCATCTGATCGGCGTGGCGTCCGCGTGCGGCATCGCGCTGCTGATGTTGTGGGTGTTCCGTTCGCCGCGACTGTTGCTGTTCGGTTTCGTGTCGACGGCGCTCGGCATTGTTTGCGCGCTCGCCGTGACGATGCTGGTGTTCGGCAAGCTGCATCTGTTGACGCTCGTGTTCGGCGCGAGCCTGATCGGCGAGGCTGTCGACTACTCGATTCAATATTTCGTCGTCTACCTCGGCGCACAGCGTGGCTGGAACGCGCGGCAGGGCGCACGCTCGGTGCGGCCCGCGTTGACCGTTGCGCTCGCGACGAGCCTGCTCGGTTACGCGATCCTCGCGTGGGTGCCGTTCCCGGCGCTCAAGCAGATCGCGTGCTTTGCGATCGCCGGCATCTGCACGGCATTCGCGTCCGTGCTGTGGCTGTTGCCCGTGCTGCTCGTCAAGGGACCGAAGCACGCCCAGCGGCGCCTCTTCCTGCGCGCCGCGACACTGCTCGAACGCTGGCACGCGGTCATCGGCGGGCGGCGGGCGTGGATCGTCGCGGGCGTGCTCGTGCTGATCGCGATTCCCGGCTGGCTGCGCCTCACCAGTGACGACGACATCCATCTGCTGATCCAGCGCGATCCCGCGCTGGTCGCGCAGGAAGATCAGGTGCGCAATGCGATCGGCGTCGATAACACCGCGCAGTTCTTCGTCGTGCGCGGACCGTCGCAGGAAACCGTGTTGCAGCGCGCGGAAGCGCTCGGCGCGAAGCTCGATGCGTTGAGCGGCGCGCAGGCCGTGAATGGCTGGCAATCGGTGACGCAATTCGTGCCGTCGGCGCAACGCCAGGCCGGCGCGCGCAACGTGCTCGCGCAGCACGTATTCGACGATCCCGCCGCGCTGCGTTCGATGCTGCTGCAGGCGGGCTTTCGCGACGAAGTCGCCGATGCCTGGCTCGCGGCTTACGGGAAATCGAATCCAGCGCCTTTGACGGTCGAGCGCTGGCTCGCCGCGCCCTGGTCGCAACCGTACCGTCATTTGTGGCTGGGCGCGGTGGACGCGCGCGGTGAGCATGGTTACGCCGCTATCGTGATTCCGCAGCGCGTGACGCCGCAAAACGTCGCCGCGTTGATCGAAGCTGCGCATTCCGTCGATGGCGTCGTGTTCGTCGACAAGGCCGCGAGCGTGTCGAAGCTGTTCGGCGCCTATCGGATCGACAGCGGCATCTGGCTCGCAGGCGCGCTGCTGCTCGTGCTGATTCTGCTGATGGTGCGCTATACGCCGCGCGGCGGCATCGCGACGACGCTGCCCGTGCTGCTCGCCATCGGCGTGACGCTCGCCGCGTTCGGCTACGCGCGCGTGCCGCTCAATCTGTTCAACTGCCTCGCGCTGATGCTCGTGCTCGGCGTCGGCGCAAACTATGCGGTATTCCTGCGCGAAGGCTGCCTGCGCGATCACGCCGATCTCGGCGCGGTGTGGACGGGCGTGCTGCTGTCGGCGGCGACCACGCTGCTGTCGTTCGGCATGCTCGGCTTGAGCGCGATGCCCGCATTGAAGAGTTTTGGCGCCACGCTGGCGCTCGGCATTCTCGTATCGGTGCTGCTTGCGCCGATCGGCATGCCGCCCGGAAGAAGGAGAGTTGCATGACGCTGCCCCCTGTTTATCTGCATGCGCTCGGCATGGTCAATGCGCTCGGTGGCGACGTCGCTTCGATCGTGCCCGCGCTCGAAGCCGCGCAATCGCCCGGCATGGGATTGATGCACACGGGCATCGGCGATCAGTTCGTCGGCCGCGTGTCGACGCCGCTCGATATCGCACCGCCCGCGGCGCTCAAACGCTTCGATTGCCGCAACAACCGCATGCTGCTTGCGGCGCTCGAACAGATTCGCCCGCAGATCGAGGCGGCGCGCGAGCGTTATGGCTCGCAGCGCATCGGCGTCGTGCTCGGCACGAGCACGTCGGGTATCGACGCGGCCGAGGTCGCCTTCGTGCACCAGGCGCAAGCGGGTGAGTTGCCCGACGACTTCAACTACCGGCAGATGGAGATCGGCACAGCCGCGCCCTTCGCAGCCGCCGCGCTGAATGTGCTCGGGCCCGCGTTCACGATTTCGACGGCCTGCACGTCGAGCGCTAAAGCATTCGTGTCGGCGCGCCGTTTACTGCAGTTGGGCGTATGCGACGCGATGATCGTCGGCGGCGTCGATACGCTGTGCGAGTTGACGGTGCAGGGCTTCGCGTCGCTCGAATCGACCAGCGTCACGCGCACCAATCCAATGAGCCGCAACCGCAACGGCATCAACGTCGGCGAGGGCGCAGCCGTGTTCCTGATGACGCGCGACGAAGGCGAAGTGCGGCTGGCGGGCGCGGGCGAATCGAGCGACGCGCATCATGTGTCCGCGCCGGACCCGCAGGGCGTCGGCGGCGAACTGGCGCTGCGCGAGGCGTTGCGGGACGCGGGCGTCGAGGCGTCGGCGATTGCGTATGTGAATCTGCATGCGACAGCCACGCGCAAGAACGACGACATGGAAGCGCATCTGATGTCGCGCGTCTTCGCGCATGGCGTGCCCGCGAGCGGCACGAAGCCGCTCACGGGGCACCAGCTCGGCGCGGCGGGCGCCACGGAACTCGGCTTTGCGTGGCTGATGCTCGCCCGTGACGACGTGGCGATGCCGCGTCATCAATGGGACGGCGAAGCCGATCCGGCGTTGCCCGAACTCGATCTCGTGCAGGACGAGCGGCGCATTCCACGCGACGGCGCGCACTACGTGATGAGCAATTCGTTCGCGTTCGGCGGCAGCAACGTCAGCCTGATCCTGGCGCGCTGAACCGCGCGAACGCACGCAGCAACGAACATAACGATATGACGGCCACACCTGAGACCAGCGAAGCCTTTCCGCCCATCGACACGATCCTGCCGCATCGCGGCACGATGCTGCTGGTCGACGGGGTGAGTGCATGCGGCGACGAAGCATTGACGGCATACGCGACCGTGCGCGGCGACGCATGGTACGCGGACGAAGACGGCGCGATGCCTGCATGGATCGGCATCGAGCTGATGGCGCAGGGCGTGGCCGCGCACGTGGCGCTGCTGGCGATGCGTGCGGGCGGCCGCGCGCGCCCCGGCGTGCTGCTCGGCACGCGCAGCTACCAGGCGCATGTGAGTGCGTTTGCGCGCGACGCGCGGCTGACGATCGACGTGCAGGAAGTGCTGCGCAGCGACGCAGGCCACAGCGCCTACGAATGCACGATCGATCACGACGGAACGCGTTACGCGGACGCCGTCATCAAGGTCTATCAACCGGGCGATTTTCACACGTTCATCGAAGGGAGTATCAGTTCATGAGCCGGCGAGTTCTGGTTACGGGCGCCAGCCGCGGCATCGGCCGCGCGATTGCCTATCAACTGGCAGCGGATGGTTTCGCGGTGTCCGTTCATTGCCGCACGGGCCGCACGGAAGCCGAGGCCGTCACGGCGGGCATCGCGGCGCAGGGCGGCTCGGCGCGCGTGCTGCAGTTCGACGTGCGCGAGCGCGCCGTCTGCCGGGAAGTGCTCGAGGCGGATGTCGCTGCACACGGCCCGTACTACGGCATCGTGTGCAGTGCGGGCGTGACGCGCGACGCGGCCTTTCCCGCGCTCACCGACGAAGACTGGGATGTCGTGATCGAAACGGGTCTCGACGCGTTCTATAACGTCGTGCATCCGTTGACCATGCCGATGGTCCGCGCGAAAAAGGGCGGCCGCATCGTGACGATCGCGTCGGTGTCGGGCGTGATGGGCAATCGCGGACAGGTCAACTACAGCGCGGCAAAAGCAGGGCTGATCGGCGCGACCAAGGCGCTCGCCGTCGAACTCGCGTCGCGCAGCATCACGGTCAACTGCGTGGCGCCGGGGCTGATCGAAACGGGCATGCTCGACGACATGCCGCTCGAACATGCATTGAAGACCGTGCCGATGAACCGCGTCGGGCAACCGGCTGAAGTCGCGGCGGCGGTCAGCTTCCTGATGTCGGATGCGGCGTCGTACGTGACGCGCCAGGTGATCGGCGTCAATGGCGGGATGATCTGATGAAGCGCGTCGTCGTTACGGGCATGGGTGGCGTCACGGCGCTCGGCAGCCGCTGGGACGAGATCGAAGCTGCGCTGAAGGCGGGCCGCAACGCAGTGCGGCGCATGCCGGAATGGGACTACTTCGAGTCGCTGCATACGCGTCTTGCGGCGCCGCTGCCCGCGTTCGTGCAACCCGCCGACTGGCCGCGCAAGAAGACGCGCGCGATGGGCGCGGTGTCGATGTACGCGGTGCGCGCGAGCGAACTGGCGCTCGCCGACGCGGGCCTCGCGAACGATGAATCGATCAAGGACGGCCGCATGGGCGTCGCGTACGGTTCGTCGTCGGGTTCGGTCGAACCGATCCGCGCCTTCGGCACGATGCTCGAAACGGGCTCGATGGCCAACGTCACATCGAACAGCTACGTGCAGATGATGCCGCACACCACGGCCGTCAACGTGAGCCTGTTCTGGGACCTGAAAGGCCGCATCGTGCCGACCTCGTCGGCGTGCGCGTCGGGCAGTCAGGCGATCGGCTACGCGTATGAAGCGATCGCGACGGGCAAGCAGACACTGATGCTCGCGGGCGGCGCGGAAGAACTGTCGGGGCCCGCTGTGGCTGTGTTCGATACGCTCTATGCGACCAGCACGCGCAACGACGAGCCGCATCTGACGCCGCGTCCGTTCGATGCGAAGCGCGACGGTCTGGTGGTCGGCGAGGGCGCGGCGACGCTGGTGCTCGAAGAGTACGAACATGCGAAGGCGCGTGGCGCGACGATTCATGCGGAGATCGTCGGCTTTGGCTGCAATTCGGACGGCGCGCATATGACGCAGCCGACGGCAGCCACGATGGCGCGCGCGATGCAGCTCGCGCTGGAAGACGCGAAGCTCGACGCGCACGCGATTGCTTATGTGAATGCGCACGGCACGTCGACGGATCGCGGCGACGTCGCGGAAAGCCTGGCGACGGCGCAAACCTTTGGCGAGCGCATGCCGATTTCGTCGCTGAAGAGCTACGTCGGCCATACGCTCGGCGCGTGCGGCGCGCTCGAAGCATGGTGGACGATCGAGATGATGAAGCGCAACTGGTACGCGCCGACGCTCAATCTCACGGAAGTCGATCCTGCGTGCGCGCCGCTCGATTACATCCGGGGCGAAGCGCGCAGCATCGACGCCGACTATGTGATGAGCAACAACTTCGCGTTTGGCGGCATCAATACGTCGCTGATTTTCAGGCGCATCCGATGAGGCGTTTGCCAGGGTCGCGAGGCTTGCAGCGGGTGGTCGTCACGGGCATGGGCATCGTGTCGTGCATCGGCAATACGCTCGACGACGTGAGCGACGCGTTGCGCGCGGGGCGCAGCGGCATCACGCGCATCGACGCGTGGCGTGAGCGCGGATTCGGCACGCAGGTCGCGGGCGTGGCGTCGGTGGCGGGGGAGCCGCCGTTCGAACGCAAGCTCGAACGCTTCATGGGCGACACGGCGCGCTTTGCCTGTCACGCGGCACGCAAGGCGATCGACGACGCGGGCCTCGATCTCGCGTTGCTGCGCTCGCCGGACGTCGGCGCCGTGATCGGCTCGGGCGTTGGCACGATGTCGGCGTACGACGAGGCGATGGCAGTCGCGCATGTGCGCGGCGTCGAGAAAACGCCGCCGTACACGGTGCCGCAGGCGATGAGCAGCACGGCGTCGGCGAATGTCGCGCAGGTGTTCGGCATCGAGGGCGTCACGTATTCGCCGTCGTCGGCTTGCACGACGTCGGCACTCGCGATCGGCCAGGCGATGCAGCTGATTCAGACGGGGCGTCAACAGATCGTGCTCGCGGGCGGCAGCGAATGCCTGCACGACAACATGACGCTGATGTTCGACGCGATGCACGCGTTGTCGCGCCATTTCAACGACACGCCCGCGCGCGCGTCGCGTCCGTACGATACCGCGCGCGACGGCTTCGTGATCGCATCGGGCGGCGGCGTGCTCGTGCTCGAAGCGCTTGACCATGCGCTGGCGCGCGGCGCGCGCATCTACGCGGAGGTGACGGGCTTTGGCCACGGCACCGATGGCGCGGGCATGGTGACGCCGCACGCGCACGGCATCGCGCGTGCGATGCAGGCGGCGCTAGACGAAGCGGAGACGCGCCCGGACTACCTGAACGCGCATGCGCCATCGACGCCGCTCGGCGATGTCGAAGAACTGCGCGCGCTACGAGCGGTGTTCGGTGATGACGTGCCGCCGTTTTCGTCGACGAAGGGTTTGACGGGGCATCCGCTCGGCGCATGCGGCGCGCACGAAGCGATCTACACGCTGCTGATGATGCGTGACGGCTTTATCGCAGGGACGGCGGGCGTCGAGCATCTCGAACCACTCGCGCAGTCCATGCCGCTCGTGCAGGCGACGCGCGAAGCGCACGTGAATAGTGCGTTGTCGATGTCGTTCGGTTTTGGCGGCAGCTGCGCGAGCCTGATGTTCGCAAGGATTTGACCGCCGCCTGTCGGGCTCAATTACAGGCAAGCAGACAAGCGAAGCAAGCAGTAGTACGCAGAATAAACATTAAAAAGGGAATTCGAACAATGAAAACGAAAATCGCACTGGGGTTGGTGGCGGCCGTCGTGCTCACGCAGGCGGGTTGCACGACCAAAATCAAATCGCTGCCGATGCCGGCCGCGGTCAAGACGCAGAACGGACAAGACGTCGCGCTTTACTTCGGCGACCAGGCGCATGCGCCCGTCAAGCAGTCGTTCGGCAATAAGGAATTTGCCGTACGCGTGCTGCGCAAAGTGGAAAACAGCCCGGAGGCCAACTGCAGTATTGCGCTGGAAAAGGCCGTGCAGGAACTGCGTGACTATGCGCGCACGCAACACGCGAACGCCGTCGTCGACATCAAGACGCGCTTTCAGCATAACGAATCGGCCTCTTCGACGGAGTTCACCTGCGGCGCGAGCCTGAATGGATCGACGCTCGCGGTGCGCGGCGATGTCGTGATGCTCGAAACGCAATAACAATTCCAACCACGAGGGGAATCACCATGAAGCGTCACCTGATCTGTGCATCTGTCGTTGCCTGCGTCGCCTCGCACGCTTTTGCGCGCGACAGCGTCGAGAGCTATCCCGTCGCCGCCGCGCTTGCGAGCGAGCCGGGCAAAGTCGGCGACGATATCCCGCTGTATTTCGCGGGGCAGAAGCATCCGGGCGTCGTGAAGAGTTTCGGCGAGTTCGCGACGAACAAGAAGACCAACGCGTTCGGCAAGAGCGACGAGACGGCATGCCAGCACGTGTTCCTGTCGGCCGTGATCGAACTGCAGGATCGCGCGCGCAAGGAAGGCGGCAACGCCGTCATCAACATCAAGAGCAACTACAAGAACGAAGTGCGCGAGAGCGCAACGGAGTTCACCTGCGGTGCGGGCGCGGTGATTGCTGGCGTTGCGTTGAAGGGTGATGTGGTGACGCTGAAGAAGTAACGGTTTAGATGTTGTGGGCGGTTGCAGCGCCGATCTGCGATGCAGCCGCCCGATGCCGTCAATCGTTTTTGACGGCGGCGACGTTGACGAGCGTTTCGCGCCGCTTGCCGGGCTTCGGCGTGTAGATGTGCAGACGTTCGAGCAGGCCGAAGTCCATGGCGCGGCTCCACCACAAATACGGCAGCGAGACGTTGTGCGCGCCGAACGTGAAGCCGCTGCGGCGGATCATGTCGAGGTAGCCGTCGGCGCTTTTCTGCACATGCATCGGATGACGGAACAGCAGGCGGATCACCCACGACTTGATGTACGCATCCGTCGATTCGGCGAACAGCAGCACGCCGCCCGGTTTCAGGATCCGGCGAAACTCGGCGAGGGCGCGTTCCTGCTCGACGAGATGATGGAAGGTTTGATGGCAGAACACGATGTCGGCGCTCGCGTCGGGCAGCGGCAGGTTCGCGCAGTCGCCGTGCAGCACGTCGATTGCGGTGGCGCGCGTGTCGGCATGCTGCCGGCAAACTTGCGCGGACTGCCTGGCCAGTTCGAGCGACGGCTCATGAAAATCGATACCGATGATGTGTTGCGGCTTGAACGCTTGCGCGAGCAGCCGGAACGAAATGCCCTGTCCGCAGCCGACGTCGACGATGACGGGTGTAGCGGGTAGTGGCGTATCGATCAGGCGTTTGAGGTCGTTGATTGCGACGCGCAGCACGTGATGCTCCCACGTATGGGTGCGCAGGAACCAGACGCCGAACGCTGTTTCCGGTACGAAGGGTACGCTGTGCGGTACGTTGTTCGCTACGCGGCCCGTCACGCTGGATGATTCGGTGGACTGCACGTTATTCCCCGGTCGGTGATGGTCTTTAGCTGGTTTTTGATCTGGATATTTGTGCGACATTGTAATCGCTGGTAAGGATGGAAAGCGTTGCGTGCGCAATACGTTATGTGAAGGAAGATCAATGAATATGGATTCGTCGATGAATGCGTCGGTGGACGTGGCGATCGTCGGAGCGGGGCCGTCGGGTGCCGTTGCGGCGGCGCTGTTGCGCAAGGCGGGGCGTTCCGTGCTCGTGCTCGAGCGCCAGCACTTTCCGCGTTTCTCGATTGGCGAAAGCCTGTTGCCGCAGAGCATGGCTTACCTCGAAGAGGCGGGCATGCTTCAGGCCGTTGTCGAAGCGGGCTTTCAGTACAAGAACGGCGCGCACTTCGTGTATCGCGACCAGTCGTGCGCTTACGACTTTCGCGACAAGCATTCGGAAGGCTGGGGCACGACCTACCAGGTGGAGCGCGCGACGTTCGACGATCTGCTGATCCGCTGCGCGGTGCAGCAGGGTGCCGACGTGCGCTTTGGCCACACGGTGCACGCGATGAAGACGGGCGATGCGCCTGTGCTGGATGTATCTGACGAAGCGGGCAACGCGTATCGGGTGCAGGCGCGCTTCGTACTCGACGCCAGCGGCTTTGGGCGCGTGCTGCCGCGGTTGTTGAATCTCGAGGCGCCGACGCGCATGCCGACGCGTGCGGCCATCTTCACGCATGTGCGCGATGGCATTCCTGTCGACGCGCACGACCGTAACAAGATCACGGTGGCCGTGCATCCCGAGCATCGCGATGTGTGGTACTGGATGATTCCGTTGGCGAACGGGCGCTCGTCGGTGGGATGCGTGTCGGAGGCTGCGTTTCTCGATTTGCCCGAGGCCGAGCGTGAGGGGAAGCTGCGGGCGTTGATCCAGAGTGAGCCTACTTTGAATCGCCTGATCGGCAATGCGCCGTTTTTGATGCCTGTGCGGCATATTGGCGGGTATTCGGCGAATGTCGAGCGGCTGCATGGGCCGGGGTTTGCATTGCTGGGGAATGCGGGTGAGTTTTTGGACCCGGTGTTTTCATCGGGCGTGACGATTGCTTTGCGCTCCGCGCATCTTGCGGTTGGGACGCTTGTGCGTCAGTTTGCTGGCGAGTGTGTTGACTGGCAGTCTGCTTATGATGTTCCGCTGCGTAAGGGGATCGATACGTTTCGGGCTTTCGTCGAGCGCTGGTATACGGGCGAGTTGCAGGACATCATCTTCTATCCCGAACAGACGCCAGGGATTCGGCGCATGATCAGCGCCGTGCTGGCCGGGTATGCGTGGGATGAGACGAATCCTTTTGTTGCTGATCCTGGGCGTAGGTTGAATGCGTTGTATGAGGTGTGCAAGGTTTAGGGTTTGGGTTTGGTTTTGTTTTTGTCTGGCGACGTTGGGCGTTTGACTTTTCGCTCGCATCCGCGAATTGTTAGTGTGCTTCGCGCGTCGCGGTTTGGTGTTTTTAGCCTTTGCGCTGGCATCCGCGAATTGTTAGCTCGCTTCACGCGTCGCCCCTGTGCGGGGCGGCAC
>NZ_JAGUUD010000081.1:0-40326 GCF_020177535.1 Paraburkholderia sp. XV
GGCAAAGAAAAGTAGGTGCCGCCCCGCACAGGGGCGACGCGTGGAGCACGCTAACAAATCGCGGATGCCAGCGAAAACCAAACAAAACCAAACCAAACCAAACCGCCCCCGGCGCCGCCGGACAATCCCTTTCAGCACCTCATGCACCCGCGAACATTTCGCGATGAAACCCCGCTTCAACGGCTTGCCCACAATCCCTCACTACATCCTCGATCATTCGCGTCAATCTCGCCTTATCAGCCAGATAGAGATCCGAGTTCATCCGGCTTGCCAACAGCATCCACACGAACAGAGCTTCGTTCGCGGCAGCGGCAAAGAATACCCGTTCGGCTGCTTCATTTCGTGACCGTTTTCGTTTAGCGGCTTTCACGTGATTGGCAATCCGCTTTTCCATCACCAGTGTCAGCACTTCGTAGTCCAGCGTGTCTGCATTCATACCCGTTCCCGTCTCCTGTCTCGCGATCGCCGCAATGATAGGGGCGAATCAGGTCAAGACTTGACAGTGCGTCTCAGTTTTGCCCGCAAGCATTCGAGCCGGAGTACAGCGAGACCTCACCAGCCGCAATGGCGCGCCTATGCGCTTCGAAGCGCTGAGCTATCGCGGCGACGCGTTCCAGTAGTAGTTGAGTATCGAGCGGGCGAAGCGGCAGGTCGATCCGGATTGCCGGCTACAGATCATGACCCGCAACAGCCAGTGCGCTGTTATCCTGAACACGACGCATCCGAGGCGCAAACGCATTCACGCGTCGATATGCAGATCAATGGAATGTGGGCATACAGCGAGGGAGCACAGCATGGACATGGGAAAGCCCATCATCACGCCGGAAGAATTCGTGGACGAGATCAACCGTCGCCTGCCGGATCACGACTGCTATACGCAGGGCTTGCAGATGTTTCTCATACCGCGAGGTGCGATGGCCGACGAGGCCATTGGAATCGACTGGGAGCCGCGAAACGCACGCAACGGCGTCATCGCAGTCAGCGAGGTGCACAGAGAGGTTGCCAGCGAGTTTTCTGTCAGCAAGCACCTCGGGCGTCGACATTAGGGAGCGTCGCCCGGCTCCACATGTATGCAGTGAATCTCCCTGATCAGGAGATCGTGTACCTGTTTTGCGGGCCGCCCGTATAAACCGTTCTCGCGATCTCCAGGATTCTTTCGCGGTTGCGGTCGAATGCGGCAAGCAACGAGGATTCGTCAGAATCCTTGTTGGGGCTCAGTCTGGCGAGCACTCCGTCATCGACCTGGAAGGCTATCTCGCGAGCTTTGTCATATCCCCAGAAACACACGCAGTGTCTCGACGCGTCGTGGATCCGGGTCGGATTGGGAAAGTGGATGACCACGCCGGCTTTTGTCATTTATTCACCGTTGCAGACATACCGCCACTTGCTTGCGTTGACATCGAGGCGGGCATCCATTTCAAGACGCTTCTGCGCGCGTTCGCTTTCCGCCTTCCGTTGCACGGAGACACGCGCCGCCTGCTGGCTGGCGTAGTCGCTTTGCTTTGAAGGAGGAGCCGGATGCACCTTGGTTTGCTTTTGCATATAGATTCCAGAAAGTAGTTGCAGAATGTTTTTGAAGCTGCGGCATAAATGGTTTTCACTGCATTGGGCGCTTCATGCCCTCCGCCTCGATTGCGGCATTGCGTTGTTCGCTCGCTTCAACGGGTTCCATCGACTCGTCGAGTGACCCAAGCGCCCGTTCTGTGGCAGACCTGGTTTCAGTGAATGCGGCGTCGGATGCTTCGTCTTCCTCGACGGGAGGTGCCAGCATGTCGTTGAGCATCGCGTCCAGTTCGGGTGTATTCCAGGGCGCGCTGCGTTGTTTTCTCTTTCTTATGTAATGCCGCACTTCCGCGTCCTGTTCTGCGGTCAACGGCAGGCCGCGGAACGTATTTTGAGGCGTGGCTTCGAACATGCGAGCCTCCTTCGTTCACGATGCTTCGAGTGTAATCCTATTGTTCGATCAGCGCGAACGATTGCTGACCTGTCTGCGTGTTTCTTCTCTGCGATTCCAGATTGTCGGTGCCGATCGCGCAATCTATACCGATTTCTACGCAAGGAGCGCGATTTACCGATTCTGTTCGTACATGCGTAATTTCACCGTGGGTGGCGTGACTACGACGAAACAGATCGCGACAGCCACGATAAATGCGCACAGAATGGGTGATAACGTGGCCGCACCCGCGGCCAGTAGAGTAACGGGAGAATGATGATGGCAAAGAGTCAACTGCGCAGTAATCGCGAGGCAAAGAAGCCTAAACAGCCGAAAAAGCCGTCACCTGCTGGGAATCTTTCCACCTGGAAGGCTGCGCCCAAGGCAACCCCGCGAGACGAAGGTGCGAACAGGAAATAGCGGGCCACCTGCGGCTTGCGTTGAAAAGCCGGTCGCAGGGAGAAGACAAGACAGATATTGAGGGAGGCATTATATTCTCGCGTGTTCGCGATTGCCTGCACCTCATTCATATCATGATTCAATTTATCATCCTGACTTCGCGATGCAATTCCGCGATGTTGCGAAGCTGCGGCTGACATGCGGCCGAAACGACTATTCCTCGCTGCACTTGCAGCCTGCACAGTCTGGACTTGCGTTCATGCGCAAAGCAACGCGTCCGGCCCGTTCGTCACGCCCTCGGGCACACTGCAATTCTCGCGTACAGACCGCGATTTCGTGGGGATGCTCGATCGAGTCATTTTCGATCGCTTCGGCGCGACCACGCTGACCCATTTCGATGACGTTGACAACGCCCGTCAAACTGTCACGCGTTCGCTCGTGCAGACCGATGCTGGCCCGGTGCTGTACGACTTTCGCCATCAACCGCCACTCGTGCAGCGTTCGGATAAGCGCATGACGGTCAAGCGCGTGTTCTGGCAACGCGACGAAGTCGTGATGCAGAGTTCCCAAGGCTGGTTCCGGTTCAAAGGCGGTGTGTTGACGAAGCTTCAGTCGTCTACGTCCACTTACCATTGATCGCCGGAGTACGTAACGGTGTTGCGTCCACCGTCTTGGCTTCGGGTCTTCTCTATTAAAATGCGATGCGGCAATAAACGGCGGTCCATAACCAGAATAGACGGGTAGAGCATGCCATCACTCAATGCGGGATCATCGTCATTTACTGGCGGTACATTATTCGAACTGGGACTGAATACACCGCCGTGGCTAATGATTCCCCTGGCGCTGTTAGCCACGGAGTTGTTGCCTCTGCCGCTCGACTATATTGCCGATGTATTCTTCCCAGCTCAGCAGATAGGCGGACCGGGTTTGGGTTCGTACGGCATCGTCTCTTCCTTGATTCTCGGTTGCCTGATCGCACCTCTGGCTGAAACGGCATTCAACCAGTGGGGATGCATCACGCTGCTTCGCAAGAAATTCGGTGTTCGCCGCTGGACGGCTATCGTGTTGTCGGCAGCGTTCTTTGCTTCATTGCATTTCTATAGCTGGAAATACGTGCTCACGACGTTTCCCATTGGTGTCGTGCTGGGCTATGTATTCGTCGTTGAACAAATGCGTCGAGGCTGGGCCTTCTGGACGGTTGCGTTGATTCATTCGCTGCGAAATGCCATTTCTATCGCGCTGATCCACTATTTGTCGTGATGGAATAACCCGCCACACGCGGGGGCGATCGCGAGGCGGCTGAACAGCGTCGGCTCGGTAATCCGCATCGCTTGAAAGCGGCGCTTGAGCGCGTCGCTGGTCGTTGCGTTCAGCGGTAGCACGGCGTACCCGATGCCCACGCTAACGAGGTCGAGAATCGACGTGACAGTATCGACCTCCAGTTCGATCCGCAAACGCACGCCTCGCTCCGCGGCTGCCGCTTCTTTAGACCGGACACGGGGCAAAACGGACGGAACGCGACGGACGGTCTGTTCTCGCGCAATGCCTATGTCGGCCTGACGGGCGCATTTGGCACGGTGAAGCTCGGCGAGCAGACCAACCCTACCTATATCAAGCAGCAGTTCGTCAATCCGTTTGGTTCGTCCGTGGTGTTTTCGCCGTTGATCGTGCAGTCGTACACGGCGAGCTACAACAACAGTTATGACAGCCTCACGGGCACGATGATCTATGGCATGAGCGGTACCACGGGACATCAGGGGCGAGACGCTGGCGTCCCCGGCACGTTCGCGAGCAGTGGCCCCATCAACCTTCACCGAACGACGCAACCGACGGTGCGCTACACTGATTATCCAGACATTCAGTGCGCACTTGCACAGCTCGGATCCCATGAATTCCCGCTCCAGCGCGATCTTCACCGCGCTTGCCGCCGCAGCGCTCTTTGGCGCGGCGACGCCGCTCGCCAAGGCCATGCTCGGGTCAATGTCACCCTTCCTGGTTGCGGGGCTGTTCTATCTCGGCAGCGGCATTGGGCTCGGTATCGGCATCATCGTCCGGCGGCTGCGAACGTCCACCACGGAAGGCACGCGTCACGGGATCAGCCGGGCTGAGCTGCCATGGCTGCTCGGCGCCATCGCTGCTGGCGGCGTCGCTGGCCCCGCGCTGCTGATGCTCGGGCTGTCGGGCACACCGGCGGCGACCAGTTCACTGCTGCTGAATCTCGAGGGCGTGCTGACGGCCGTGATCGCATGGGTCGTGTTTCGCGAGAACGTCGACGTCCAGGTATTCCTTGGCATGGTGGCGATCGTCGCCGGCGGCGTGATGCTGTCGTGGCAACCGGCCGGGGCAGGCATTCCCGGTGGCGCGCTGTTGATCGTCGCAGCGTGTCTGTGCTGGGCAATCGACAACAATCTCACGCGCAAGGTTTCGACCAACGATGCGATGGTGATCGCGTGTCTGAAAGGGCTGATTGCCGGACCGGTGAACCTCGCGATCGCGTTCGCGACGGGCGCCTCGCTGCCTGCTGCAGGTATGGTCGGCGCCGCCATGACGACGGGACTTGCCGGGTATGGCGTAAGTCTTGTGCTGTTCGTGATTGCGCTACGTCACCTTGGAACGGCGCGCACCGGCGCGTATTTTTCCGTCGCGCCGCTTTTCGGCGTGGCCCTCTCGCTCGTCATTTGGCCCGAACTGCCGCATCTGTCGTTCTGGATCGCCGCGGCCTTGATGGCGCTGGGTATCTGGCTGCACGTGCGCGAGCGGCACGACCATCAACACACGCACGAGCGGCTGGCGCATACGCATCGGCATCGTCATGACGAACACCACCAGCACGAACACGACTTTGTCTATGCGGGTGATGAGCCACACACGCATCCCCATGTGCACCTGCCCATTACCCACTCGCACGCACATTTCCCCGACGTTCACCATCGACATTCGCACTAGTGCGCAGAACATCGTGACATGACACGGCATTCGCGGTAAATCAGGGCGCAGGCCCGAAACGCTGACGATAACGCACTGATCTGGCTCGCTGTCGTGCTACCCTTGGCCGAAGCCCGGCCCGTTCTTGTGATAGTGGCCACCCCGGCAACGACTGGCAATGGTGCATGCAGAATCTACCCGAAACAGACCCGCCGCTTGCCGGCTGGTCGGAACTGATTCTCAACGTCGACGACAATGATGCCGCGCGGCTTGTGAAAACGCGTGTGCTGCGTCGTGCGGGCTTCGACGTGCTCGAGGCGTCGACGGGTGAACAGGCGCTGAAGCTTGTCACATCGCGCAAACCCGCCGTGGTCCTGCTCGACGTGCTGCTGCCCGACAGCGATGGCGTGCATGTGTGCAAGCGGATCAAACAGAATCCTTCGACGCGGTCGGTACTGGTCCTGCAAACCTCCGCGGTCCTGTTGAGCGCCTCGGACCGGATTCGCGCCCTGGACAGCGGGGCCGACAGCTATCTGACGGAGCCGGTCGAAGCGCCTGAGCTTGTCGCCAATGTCCGCGCGCTGCTGCGTTTGTGGCGCGCCGAGCGCGCCCTTCGTGAGGCGGACGCGCGCAAGTCCCAGTTCCTCGCGACACTCGCTCACGAATTGCGCAACCCGCTCGCCCCGATGCGCAACGCCCTGGAACTGATGGAGCCGAGATTCCAGACCAGCCCTGCCGCGACGCGCGCAGCGTGGCAAACGGTAGGGCGGCAGGTGGAACACCTGTCGCGCCTCGTCGACGATTTACTCGATGTTTCGCGTCTGGCGCATGGAAGGCTCACAATCGATCGCGGCTCCGTCAATGTCGGTCTGGCCATCGCTGCGGCAGTCGAGGCCAACCGGCCCGATATCGACGCGAGGCGGCAACGGGTTTCGATACATCTGGAGAATGAGGCCTGCGCTGTTTTTGGTGACGACGTGCGGGTCGTCCAGATGCTCGACAACCTCGTGTCCAATGCGACGAAGTACGCACCTGACGAAAGCGATATTGAAATCGACGTCGGGCAGTCGCAAGGCATGGTATCGATCAGGGTGCGTAATCAGGGCGTCGGCATCCTGCCGGAAGAACAGGAAGCGATCTTCGAGCCGTTCATCCAGTCGCGGCGAAGCATTGCCGCGTCGCAGGGCGGTCTGGGAATAGGCCTGTCGCTGGTGCGTGCGCTTGCCGCGCTACATGGCGGAACGGTGACGGTCCGATCGAAGGGCGCGGGGACGGGGGCTGATTTTGTGCTGCGTCTGCCCGAATTCATCGGGCCGGCGTCGCTCGCCTCGCCACGGGCCGAGGGCGCATTGGTGAACAAGGGCGGCGCTCGAAGCATCCTGATAGTGGACGACAAACTGGACGACGCCACGTCGCTTGCTGCGTTGCTCGAATCGCACGGGCACGGGGTGCATATCGCCCGCTCCGGTAACGCCGCGTTGATCCTCAATGGGCAGATTGCACTCGATGTCGCGATCATCGACCTGGGCATTGCCCCTCCGGACGGTTATCAGGTTGCACGGACTATCCGTGCACACCCGATTAGCGGAGGTGCCGTGCTCATTGCCGTTTCAGAACCGGGGCAAGCCTGCGACGGGCATGCGTGGCGGGCGGCCGGCTTCGATCATCATCTCGTCAAACCGGTTGCGATCTCGGACCTGTTGCGGATTGTCGACGGGGGTTGAGCGGGGATGCGCCACTGACGGGACCGCGGCGAGCGCGCAGCAGGTTCAGGCCGTTGTACGAACACTCATACGGCCGCGCGCGGCACGGCCAGCGTCACGCCTGCCAGATTGCCAATGGAATCGTAGATTGCTTTCACGACCGCGTTGTAGATCTTTTCGATTTCAACTTCGACGATCTGCACAAAAGTATTCACAAAACCTCTCGCCATCTGATCGAGTCCATCCAGATAGAACATCTTCTCGGCGGCCGTGAAAGCATTCGCCTCGATCATGCCCGCGACCAGTGCGGACTGCTGCGCGAGAGCCTGCAACTGCGCTTGCGAAAATCCGGCGATCAACGTGATGTCACTACCCGTGACCGTTTTGACCGTCGAGGAAATGCCTTGCACGAACGTGCCGGCTGCCTGCGTGAGATCCAGTGCCATGGCGACTCCTTGAACGTAACGATTTCAACGTTGCAAGAAGTTCTCGTAAAAGAGAGCTTCTGAAACGAAGTACTGTGTATAGCCTTTGTTCGCCGCGACTTCTCCATTATTCAATCCGTGTGCGCAGTCGGTATCTCTGAGCAAGGCCATGGCCCGTGATACCTGTTTTAGCGCCATCGCGCTGGCAGGGACGTACTGCCGGGTGTCCGCCTTGGCCGTCGGCGCGGGCATCGTGATGTCAGGCGCGCGCTTGATCTTGCGTGCATCGGCACATTCGGCGGCTGCGAGGCTCAACGCCTCGTCGCGCCTCATGGGCGGCGCAGGGTTTGATGCGAGCCATTGCCCGAGCGCCTGCTCGACTTTGTCCCGGATCGCGCTATCGGGGACCGGGCGGCTTTGCGACTCCAATGCAAGTGCATCGACGGCGCCGATGATCCTGTTGTATTCGTCGACGCGCTGCGGGAACGTCGCTTTGTCGACGCCCATCCCGGTTGTTGCGTAGAGTTGCATGATGTCGTTGTTGACGGCGCGCATCCCGTTGACCAGTGCCGGGTCATAGGCCGGTGCCAACTGGATCGTGCAAGCCGCGACGGCCAGGGTCAAGGCAAGCGCGATCGAAGTCGTCCAGCGCAATAGGGGAGACCAGCGGAATATGAAGGACATCGGATGCCCCCTCGACAAGCAGGTAAGTAGACCGTGTGCGACTGCCCCGGCATTCCAGTTCGATCGCCTGCGCTTTCAGGCGAGGAGAGTGTGTGCGGAGGCAGTGCGTATGCGAAGACGCCTGTTCATAAGAGATGAAGTGCCTAAAGAACAGATCGAACTCATCCTTTATCAATAGATAATTGACCTGCGATTTCCTTTGCTTTTATTAAAGCGTCGGAAATTTCAGGTTAGGACGTCTATCCGGATTTTTCGAGTGAGGGGTGACCGCCAGCTGCGAAGTTGTGTGCGGTAAAGAACATTCAGCAAACCACTCATGGCATGGCGCAAGAAGGGCGACACGGCTGAGCGATGCGTTGCACCGCTGCGTAAGGTCAAAAGTCCCAATCCGGTTCGTCACAGGCGGGCAGAACCTCGAGTAATTCTCTGATTAGCGCTTGCATGTTGTATGCGCCTGAGACCATCGGCACAAACCAGTCGCGATAGCGCATGATCTGGCGCCGCGTCGAGAACACTTCGAACGACGTCGAGCCAGCTAACGAGACCAGTGTGCGGGCCGCTTCAAGCGCCTTGCTTGTGAGCGAGTCTCCGCAATAAGCGGGTGGCAGGTCATCGATGTACTTCCCGATCAGATACAGTTCCATCAGATTGCCATAGGCCCACGCGCGATTGCTCCCGTCGCCGTGATCCGCATCGTTGAGCGATTGCATGTGAGCGCTCAACCAGATCGACGTCATATCCTGCCCGGGCTGATCGAGTGGCCTTGGCAGGCGGCCGAGACATTGCAGAAGAAGTGTCAGCGACAGAAATTGAACCAGTTGCGAAGGGCTTTTGCGCTGCTTCAGGTAGCTCGACCAATAGTGGTTTCTCGATGTTTCGAGCTTGCTGATCAGCAACATGCCATCGTTCGAGTTGGGATCGAATTTGTCTTGTTGCGTCGAGTGGTAGATCATCTGTGCTTCGCGCTTTTCGGTACTCGCGAGGAGTTCGAGGATGCGCGCCTGCTGTTCCGGATGCTCGCCCATCGTCATGGTCAGGCGGGCCTTTGCCTCGGTCACCTGCTCCTGCGCTCTGGCTAGCGTATCGCGGTGCGCGTGGTTTTCGACGCGGGCCACCGTGGCCGGAAGTTGCGGCTCCGGGCATGAGAAAGCGCCCATTGCGCGGTCGGCCATGTTCAGCGCGATCAAGGCGCTGGCCATGGCCTGCTGGATGCGTGCATCCACCAGCTGTGCGTCGAAATTGGGTGGCAAGGATGCGTACGTGACGATACTCGCCCAGTCGTGCTTGTCCTTGAAGTACGAATGCAGCCGCCTGCGCATGCCCACAACCAGCTTGCGCGGGTCTTCTCCCCACAGCAGGCCCTCGTACATATCCTTCACGAACACCACCGAGCCGCCGAACGAAAGCGGATACTGGCTTGCGATCACGAGCGGGACGCCCGCCTCGTGCAGCGCGTGGGCGATGCTTGCGCCAACCCCCGTCACCGAGCCGACGTTGCCGGCGTTACAGCTGGCGAGCGTCACGACGGCGGGCCGCGTGAAGCGGCCCGGCTGGCCATGACGCGGCGTGCGCAGGATGGTCGCCAGACGATCGCCCGAAATCGCTTCGACGCCGTCAGCATGCCGGTCAGCATGAAACGCGAGACCGAAGCGGCTGTCATAGGGCGTGTTCGTTTGCACGCCGTGCGCGAGAATGTGCACATGCGTATAGTCGTGTTTCGCGCAGGCATCTTCGAGGCTCTCGGCGGATGCGTTCGGCAATACCGACAGCCGGTCACCAATGATCTTCAGGCGCTGCTCGTCGTCGTAGTCGTCCGAGAGCGCGAGCCACGGCGCCAGCGCCTCGCGCAACGCAAGCAGATGCGCTTCGGCAGGCACCGTTTCCAGGTCGGGCGGCGACGCGAAGGCGAACAGAATGCGTGGTTTGCGCGGCCAGCGAACGTATTCCTGCGCAACCCGCCGTGTCTCGCGTGTAATGCAGACCGGCTGCTGGGTTTGCAGTGAAAGCGCTTGCCCTTCGCCGGGGAAGCCATTGGGAGCGGTCGCCAGTTCGAAGGGAAGCAAGGCGAGTTCCGACGCGGAAATGATCAGCCGCAGGTGCGTGACCTGCTCGGCAGTGTCGCCGTCGCTTGTGCCCGTTCTTTGACGGTTGAGATCGGCGGTCAGGCCGGGAATCTCGCCAAGCAGCCGGCCCAGCACACGGGCGGTATCCGCCATCTGGAATTCACGGGCTTCGGGCCCGAGCTGATAGCTCAATGCGCGCAGCCGGTAAAGCATCTGGTTGTGTTCGAACGGGACGTGGAAGGTGACGGCGCTATGGTTTTCGCACAGCGCGATGTATTCGGTAAGGGGCGACAGCAACTGATTATGAGGCGGCCCGTGACGGAGTAATTCGAGTGTGATTTTGCGCATCATCGAATCTCCATGCGGCTTGCCGCCAGGTCCGCGTCGAGTGCTGTTTGACCGTCGACGGTTTTGACGTGGCGAAGCTCCGCCTTGACACTGTCCGGGGCATCCCGCCATACCACTACGACGGTGCAGGACTTGATGACCAGGTCTTCTGCGTTGTCGAGATCAGCCATGGTGCCGCGCCTGAGCGCCGCGAAGACTTGCGCGAACCGTTGCGGGTCGGCACGGACCTCGGCCTTGATGCGAATCAACCGCGCCCATGTGCCGCTGTTGAAATAGCAGCCGCGTCCGTTTCTGCGACGCATTGCGCGTTCCAGATGGGTATGACCGGCCACGATGACATTGATGTCGGGCGACACTTCGGCATCGAGCTGCTGCGCGGTGTCGTCGCGCTCGCCAATGTCGAAGCTGCGATCGCGGTCGAGGTTTTCGAGCGCCTCGCGCAAGACTTCGCTGGGCGATTCCTTTCGAGACCATTTGACGAGTGCGCCGAACGCGTCGAGCTGCAGACCCTCGACGCCTGCAACGAGGTCGTTGGCGGTGACGCCGCGGCGCGCCCGATCATCGGCCATCAGCAACAGTTCGTGTGCCTGATGCGCGGCCTGCCGCGACCTCGCGGCCATGGCGACGGGCGCGCGTGAGGTATCGAAAGCGGCGGGCGCCGCTGCGTCTTCCGGTTGGGGCACACCCAGCATGCCGTCGGGTTTGCGCACACCGGCCCATACGCGTGTCAATGCGACGGCCGCCAGTTTCTTTGCCCGGTCGAGCTCGCCGACCAGTTGCGGCGCGCATGCCGCGAGCGTGGGCGCCACGGCCGCCTGCTCCGGCTTGAGCAGATCGACGAACGGAAACTCGCGCTTCACGGGATTCATCACGTCGATCACCATCTTGCTGCCCGCATTCGGAATCCACGGTTCAACCGCCCGGCCGATCTGCACGTCGCGCGCTATCTCGCGAATCCTTTCGAAGTTCGCCGGATTCCAGCGATCGACTTCGTTGCCATGCAGACAGAGAACCGAACGCCCACCGACGCTGCACAGCACACCGCTGCCGTCGAAAACCAGATACAGGCGCGAATGCGCGCCGGGCAGCGCCAACTGTTCTCCCGTCAGTAGCTGCACGAGGCGCTCGCGTACCCAAGGCAAGGCCAGTTCGAGATCGTGATTGCCGAGATTGACGATCAGCCGCCGCCCCTCCTTGCCGAGAAAATAGGGAAAGGCCTTGAAGACGGCACGAAAAGTGTCGTCGTTTGCGATCCGTTCGAGCTTATGAATGGCGCCGTGCGGGTCGAAATAGGTCGCGTTTTCTTCGGCGAGAAAATCGACGAAATCTCCGTTGATGACGAGCGCCACTTCATCGTCGGGATCCTGATCGGCAAGCAGCCGGATGAGTCCCGCCAGTTCTTCGGTGGAGCCGAAAATCTGGAATCCCGGCGGCCCACCAAGGTGCAGATCGGAAATGACGTAGAGCCTGTCGACGTGGTGGATCGGCTGCACGGCAGTCTTCTCCATGATCGCATCCCGGTTGCGGGGCAAGCGGATTTCGCACGGCGCGGCCGGGGGAGCTGGCGGCAGGCCGCATGTAACGTAGACGATCAGGCGTAGTCGTATTCAAATAATCGCGCTGATATACACCGCTCGCGTGCTCTCATAACATAGTCGAGGCATGGCCCTTTTGCCGAGCTTTCTCAAGCGGAAAAAAGGCATTACTACGGCGTTCAAATCAGTTGATCTGCGTGATGTACGGGTGGAATGTTTTAATAGAATGATGTCGTGTGCGCCTGAAGTTTGCCGCTTTCAGAAAATGCGTCAGGCGTCTCGTTCTGCAGATAGGCGGCACTGTGCGTTACCGCACATAGCGGGGTAAGAAGAATGCCCTGGGCTAGCCCACTGAAGAGCATCGAAACAGGCCCGCACGCATTCGCAGCTTCATTGCGAAAGCCCGGTGAGCGTGTTGATGAAGAACTCCGCAATGGATAAAAGCGCGTATTCGAGGGTTCTTTGCGGACATGTGTTGCCGCTCTGAAGAAGATCCCATAGAAATACATCATAAAGAAACCGCGCGACCACGACGCAGGCGTTTCGGCCGAACTGGACGAGCCGACGCTTGACGCGCTGGAGGCCGCCATGCCCTGATTCATCATTGCAGGGTCCGCGCGAAGCCACGAAGCCCGCAATGCGTTCACCGTGCCGCTGAGCTTAGTGGTCGCCACTCGTGCGTCCAATCGCATCGAGTTCGGCGAGCACGGCGTCGCTCAGGCGCAGCTGCGCGGCCTGCATGTTTTCGCGCAGATGCGCGACCTTCGACGTACCGGGGATCAGCAGAATATTCGGCGACCGATGCAAGAGCCACGCGAGCGCGACCTGCATCGGCGTCGCGTTCAGCGTATGGGCGAGATCCGACAATGCCGACGATTGGATCGGCGTAAAGCCGCCAAGCGGAAAGAACGGCACATACGCGATGCCCTGCGCGGCCAGTTGATCGACGAGCGCATCGTCTTCGCGCTGCACGAGGTTGTAGTGATTCTGCACGCAGACGATCGGCACGATGCGCTGCGCTTGCGCAATCTGCGTGGCCGTCACGTTGCTCAGGCCGATGTGCTTCACCAGCCCTTCGCGCTGCAATTGCGCAAGTGCGACGACCTGTTCCTCGATCGATCCTTCCGCCGGGCTGTGGATGTTTCCCATGACGCGAATATTCACGATATCGAGCGCATCGAGGCCGAGGTTGCGAAGATTGTCGTGCACGCCGCGCCGCAGGTCGTCCGGCTCTCGCGCGGGAAGCCATGAACCGTCGTCGCCGCGAACGGCACCCAGCTTGGTGACGATAGTCAGGTCGTCGGGATAAGGGTGCAGCGCCTCGCGGATGATCTGATTGGTGACGTGCGGCCCGTAGAAGTCGCTGGTGTCGATGTGATTGACGCCGCAAGCGACGGCCTCGCGCAACACGGCGAGGCACGCATCGCGGTCCTTCGGCGGGCCGAATACACCGGGACCCGCCAGTTGCATCGCGCCGTAGCCCATGCGGCGAACGGTACGGCCAGCTAGCGGGAAGGTGTCGGTGGAATTGAGGTTCGGCATTGCGCGCTCCTGGGTTGTCGATGAGCCGCAGTGTGCGCGGATTGCGCTGTTGAATAAACCCATCTAAAGTGTACGGGCTGTTGAATATCTTGAACAATGGCCCATCATGGAACTGAACGACCTTGCCGCCTTCGTGTCGGTGGCGCGCGCGGGCGGTTTTCGCGACGCGGCGCGCATGAGCGGCGTCTCCGCGTCGAGTTTGAGCATCGCCGTGCGCCGCCTGGAAACGAAGCTCGGCTTGCGGCTGCTCAACCGCACCACACGCAGCGTCGCGCCGACGGAAGCGGGCCAGCGGCTGATCGAAAAGCTCACGCCGCTGTTCAGCGAAATGGAAGCGGCGCTCGACGTCCTCAACGTGTTCCGCGACAAGCCGAGCGGCACGCTCAAGCTCAACGTGCCGTCCAGCGCCGCGCGCATCGTGCTGCCGTCCGTCATCGCGCCGTTCCTGAAGGCGTATCCCGACATTCGCGTCGAGGTCGTGGTCGAAGACGGCTTTGCCGATGTGCTGTCGATCGGTTGCGATGCGGGCATTCGCTACGAAGAGCGGCTCGAGCAGGACATGATCGCGATCCCCATCGGCCCGCGCGTGCAGCGTTTCGCGACGGCCGCGACGCCCGAATACCTCGATGCGCATGGCAGGCCAGAGCATCCGCGCGATCTGCTCGATCATGCGTGCCTGCGCGGCCAGTTCGCGGGCGGCGCGATGCCGACGTGGGATTTCGAGCGCGACGGCGAAGTGGTGCGGCTCGATCCGTCGGGACCGCTGGTGGTCAGGCCGGGCGCGGCCATCGAGCTTGCCGTCAGCGCCGCCCTGGCAGGTGTCGGCGTGATCCATCTGTTCGAAGGGATGCTGCGGCCGCATCTGGACAGCGGCGCGCTGGAGCCGATTCTCGAACCGTGGTGGCAGCCGTTTTCCGGGCCGTTTCTCTACTATCCGGGGAGGCGTCACCTGCCTGCGCCCTTGCGCGCGTTCGTCGATTTCCTCAAGACGCAGGGTCCGGTGAATGCGTCGACTGCGCGCTGAAGCTAAAGTGTCCCTTTCGGACCGCTCGCGGCCCAACCTTTTATCCGTCATCCCAATTCGCATTCACTGAGATTCCAGGCCATGAAAAAGCTGCTGAACGATCCGTCGCATGTGGTGCGCGAGATGCTCGAAGGTCTCGCGATGCTCGCGCCCGACACCGCGTTGCTGCGCGACGCGAACGTCGTCGTGCGGCGCGATCTGCCCGCGCCGCATGCACGGCGTGTCGCGGTCATTTCCGGCGGCGGCAGCGGACACGAGCCCGCCCACGCGGGCTATGTCGGCGAAGGCATGCTGGCGGCCGCCGTGTGCGGCGAGGTGTTCACGTCGCCGTCGACGGATGCCGTGCTCGCTGCGATTCGGGCGTCGGCGGGACCGAACGGAGCGCTGCTGGTCGTCAAGAACTACACGGGCGACCGCCTGAATTTCGGCCTCGCCGCCGAACTGGCGCGCGCCGAAGGGATTCCCGTCGAAGTCGTCGTGGTGGCCGACGATGTGTCGCTGCGCAACACCGTCGAGCGCGGGCGGCGGCGCGGCATTGCGGGGACGGTGTTCGTGCACAAGATCGCGGGTGCGGCGGCTGCGGCGGGGAAGACACTCGCGGAAGTGGCGGCGATGGCGCGCAGTGCGGCCGACGCGATCGGCACCATGGGCGTCGCGCTCGACGGCTGCACGCTGCCTGCGACGCAACAGTCGAGCTTCAGTCTCGCGGACGACGAGATCGAGCTGGGCCTCGGCATCCACGGCGAGAAGGGCGTGCAACGCACCCGGCCGATGCCGGCCGATCAGCTGACCGACACGTTGCTCACCGCGATCACCGACGACCTGCAACTGGCGAGCGGCGAGCGTGTTGCACTGCTGGTCAATGGTCTGGGCGCAACCACGCCGATGGAACTGGCCGTCGTCGCGCGCGCGGCGATCAATGGTCTGCGTCAACGCGGAGTGCGTATCGAGCGCGCATGGTGCGGCACGCTGCTGTCGGCGCTGAACATGCCGGGCTGTTCGATCTCGGTGATGCGCGTGGACGACGCGCGCCTTGCGCTACTCGACGCGCCGACCAAGGTCGCGACATGGCCGGGCGAGGGACGCGTGAATGTCGACGGCGCGACGGGTATAGCAGCAGGCGCAAGTGAGGACGCAAGTGAGGACGCAACTGAGGACGCCGTTGCATCGAACGCGCCTGCCGCGCAACGCACGCCGTTGCAGCTTGCGTTCGACGCCGCTGCGCGCGCCTTGGTCGACGGCGAAGCGCGTCTGACCGAGCTCGACTCGAAAGCGGGCGACGGCGATCTCGGTTCCAGCATGAAACGCGCGGGCGAAGCCGTGCTGGCGATGCCCGCCACGGCATGGCCATCGGCGGCCGATGCGCTCGCCGATCTCGCCGTCACGCTGCGTCGTGCGATTGCGGGCAGTTCCGGGCCGTTCTACGCGACCGCGTTGCTGCGTGCATCGCGCCGTCTCGGCGAGAGCACTGCACCCGCCGTGTCCGATTGGGCCGCTGCGTTCGATCTGGCCGTCAAGGCGATCTCCGAGCTAGGCGGCGCGCAACCCGGCGAGCGCACGATGCTCGATGCGCTGCGTCCCGCCGCGGATGCGTTCACGCAAGCGACGGGTCGCGGCGAGCCGCTCGCTGCCGCATGGAGCGCAACGGTCGATGCGGCGGAGAAGGGCGCGGCATCGACGGCTGCGATGATGCCGCGCGTCGGGCGCGCGAGCTATCTCGGCGAGCGTGCCGTGGGCGAACCCGACGGCGGCGCGGTGGCGGTGGTGACCTGGCTGCGCGCGTTGACGCCGTTCGTGCGCTAGTCCTTCATGCCTTAGCTGCCGATGGCTTTCGCCCGTTTGGCAGCGAAGTCCCACAACTGCGCCTGATTCGTTTCGACGCGCGCGGGCAGCAGGCCATTCTTGTAGAACGCATCGGCAATGATCTGCTGCTCGCTGTAGTTCTGCACGGCAACGGCTCGCACCTGATAACTGCGCCGTGCATTCGCGCGTTCGATCGTGCTCGCGTCGAGGCCCCATATTGGCGCGAGCGTTCTGGCTGCGTCGTCGGGATGCGCGCGCAGCCATTCGCCCGCTTCCTTCAGTTGATCGAACACGACCTGGACCACTTCGGGATGGGCATCGGCGAACGTGCTCGACGCGAGGTAATAGCGCTGATACGAAGCCAGCCCGTCGCCGTTCGCAAGAATGCGCACATCGGCGTTCCTGTCGACGGATGCGACATACGGGTCCCACGTAATCCATGCATCCACGCTGCCGCGCTCGAATGCTGCGCGGCCATCGGCGGGCGTGAGGTAGCTGATCTTGACGTCGCCCGCCGTGAGGCCTGCCTTGTTCAATGCCGCCAGCAGAAGATAGTGGCTGCCCGCCGCCTTCGTCACCGCGATACGCTTGCCCTTCAGGTCGGCGAGCGCGTGCAACGGACTATCCTTCTTGACGATGATCGCTTGCGCGCCGGGCGAAGGCGCCTCTTGCGCGACGTACACGAAGCGCGCATGCGCGGCCTGCGCGAAGATCGGCACGGTGTCGGCCACATCGGCGCTGAAATCGACGGCATCGACATTGAGTGCTTCCGTCAACGGCAGGCCGCTCGTGAACTCGTTCCACGAGACGCGCACGTTGAGCGGCGCGAGTGCTTTTTCGAGCGAGCCGCGTGCCTTGAGCAGCGTGATGAGCGTCGACGATTTCTGATAACCGATACGCAACGAAACAGGCGCGCCATTGGCGTTGGACGTTTGCGCGAAGCTCTGCGCCGATGTGAGCGCGGATGTGAGCGCAAACAGGGAAGCAAGCGCGATGCGGGCAAGAGCCCGTCGTGTGATAGACGCCATACGTGTATTCCGTTTTCTATGTTGAATCGGGCGAAGCAATGGATCGGTTCGCCATCGTAGCAACGGAACCGACGCTTCCTAAGCGAATGTTTCAGCTATTGATTGCACGCTTTCCGATAAGCATAGACGTGGTGATCGTCACGTTCGGCACGTCGTTCAAAAGATGCAAAACATAAATATTGCTAAGAGATAAACATATATAAATAGAATAATTCTCACGGTGGTCCTTCGTCGCTACGCTTGCCTGCATATCGACTGCGAGGGCCTATGAGCGCTTCTGTTTCAACGTCTTTTTCCGCGCGGCGGCGCGTGCTTCGCGCGCTTGCGGCGGCGCCTGCCGTCGCTGCGTTTTCCGCGTCAGCCGCGCGCGGCGCGCAAGCGGCCGAGGCGGCATCCACCACGATCGTGCTCGGCGATCAGGCCGGCGGCACGCGTGCGCTCGCGGAAGCCGGGAAAGTACTCGACGGCACGCCGTACGCGTTTCGCTGGGCCAACTTCCAGGGCGCAGCGCCGCTTTTCGAGGCGCAGCGCGCGGGCGCCGTCGATCTCGCGCCCGCTGGCGACCTGCCCGTGCTCGCGGCCGCTGTCGGCGATCCGACCTTGAAGATCGTCGCAACGCGGGTTGGCTCGGGCGCGCAACTCGGCATCCTCGTCGCACAGGATTCGAAGATCCGAACGGTCGCGGACCTGAAGGGCCGCACGGTGTTCGTCTCGTCGGCGCGCGGCAGCATTTCTCAGTTCCAGCTATACGGTGCGCTTTCCGAAGCGGGATTGTCGAAGGACGATGTCTCCGTGCGCTTCATTTTGCCTGTCGATGCATTCGCGGCATTCGCGTCCGGCTCGATCGACGTGTGGGCGACGTTCGATCCGTACTACGGCATCGCGGTGCAACGCGGCGCGCGCGTGTTGCGCGACGGAACGGGTATCAATAGCGGCCTTGGTTTCATCACGGCATCCGGCGCGGCGCTGGCCGACACACGCAAGCGCGCCGCCATCGCGGATGTTTTGCAGCGCTATCAGCGCGCAGGCGACTGGGCGGTCGCGAATGCCGACGCCTACGCGCAAATCTATGCAACCCTCACGCGCTCGCCGCTCGACGCCGCCAAGCAGATCACGAAGCGCGCGTCGCTCAAACAGCACTTCGTCTCCGACGCCGACATCGCGGCGCTGCAAAAAGTAGCCGACGCCGCGTATCGCGATGCGATCCTGCCGCGCCGCATCGACGTGCGCGCCATTTCGGATACGACCATCGGCAACGCGTAGCCGTATATTCAAGGAGCGTATCGACATGTCCTCACACACTCAGGCAATCGATCTTGCGGGCCTGCACGCCGACGCTGCCGCTGCGCCGCGCGACCTTCGCGGGCAGATCGTCGCCGCACTGGCGGCCCTCGCGTGGCTAGGCGGCGCGGCCGTGACGCAATGGTGGCCCGCGGCCGACGACTGGCCGTACACGCGCGAACTGCTGATCCTGAAACTCGCGCTGGCGGCGTTGTCGGCGGCGATCGGCGCGCGCGCGTGGCTGAGCCATGGCGCAATCAGGCCGCATGCGGACACCAAGCGTGCAAGCATCGACAGATGTATCGCGGCGGGGCCGTGGCTGCTCGCGCTGGCTATCGGCATTACCGCGTGGGAACTCGTCACGGCGCAGCTCGAATGGCTGCCGCGACCGTTCTTCGCACCGCCTCAGGCGTTGATCGCCGTGTATTTCGACGATCTGCCGAGGCTTGCGTCGAGTGTCGGGCATTCGTTCGTGCTGCTCGCTTACGGCTATGCGCTCGGTGCGCTGGCGGGCTTCACGACAGGCGTGAGCATCGGCTGGTCGCGTGCCGTGGGTTACTGGCTGCACCCCGTGCTGCGCCTGATCGGCCCGTTGCCCGCGACGGCATGGCTGCCGCTCGCGTTCTTCTTCTTTCCATCGAGCTTCAGCGCAAGCGTGTTCCTGATCGCGCTCGCCACCGCGTTTCCCGTTGCAGTGCTCACGTGGTCCGGTGTCGCCGGCGTGAACTCCGCTTACTACGACGTCGCGCGCACGCTCGGCGCACGCGCGTCGTTCCTGATCTTGCGCGTGGCGATTCCCGCCGCACTGCCGTCGGTGTTCGTCGGATTGTTCATGGGACTGGGCGCATCGTTCTCCGTGCTGATCGTCGCCGAGATGATGGGCGTGAAGGCGGGACTCGGCTGGTATCTGCAATGGGCGCAAGGCTGGGCTGCGTATTCGAACATGTATGCCGCTCTGCTCGTGATGGCGCTGATGTGCTCCGGTCTGATCACGCTGCTGTTCAAGGTGCGAGACCGTCTGTTGGCCTGGCAAAAAGGATTGCTCAAATGGTAGCGGCTACTCAAGCGTCGCACGCGCATACGGATGCGCGGCAGGGCGCGCGCATCGACGTGCGCAACGTCAGTCATCGCTTTGCGTTGCGCGGCGAAGCGCTCGCGGTGCTCGACGACATCAGCCTCACGGTCGAGCCCGGCGAATTCGTCGCGCTGCTCGGGCCGAGCGGTTGCGGCAAGTCCACCTTGCTGCGCCTCGTCGCGGGGCTCGATACGCCTGCTCACGGCGCCTTGCATGCGAACGGCGAGCCGATTGCCGGGCCGGACCCGTCGCGCGTCGTGGTGTTTCAGGACCCGACGCTGTTCCCGTGGCGCACCGTGCGCGACAACGTCGGCCTTGGCCCCGAAGCGCAGCGAACGGGACGCGATCGCGCATCGCGCGACAGTGCGGCGGCGCGCATCGACGCCGCGCTCGAACTGGTCGGCCTCGACAGATTCGCGGATGCGTTTCCGCATCAGCTATCGGGCGGCATGGCGCAGCGCGCGGCGCTGGCGCGCGCGCTCGTCAACGATCCGCAACTGCTCGTGCTCGACGAGCCGTTCGGCAAGCTCGATTCGCTGACGCGCATCCGCATGCAGGGCGAACTCGTGCGCTTGTGGCAGGCCGCGCGCTTCTCGGTGCTGCTCGTCACGCACGACGTCGAAGAGGCCCTGTACGTGGCGAACCGCGTGATCGTGCTGAGCGAACGGCCCGCGCGCATCGTCGCCGAAGTGCGCAACGACGCGCCGTATCCGCGTCACCGCGACGACCCGAAACTGGTTGCGCTGCGCCGCCAGGTGCTGGCGCAACTCGGCCTCGTTGCGTGACGCTGCCCATCACCACCCTACGCATTGGAAAAACAACGACATGAAAACCGACGACAGGATTGACCCTCCAACCCCCGCCAACGCATCACGCCGCGCATGGCTGCGCAAGACCGCGTGGACGGCGGGCGCTGCCGCGCTGGGCGGCGCATCGTTCCTGCCGGGCATGCGCGCCGTCGCCGACGAGAACCTCAAGCCGCTCAAGCTTTCGTGGAATGCAGGCGCGATCTGCACGGCGCCCGTGCCCGTCGCCGTCAAGCAGGGGTTCTTTCGCAAGCATGGGCTCGATGTCGAACTGATCAACTTCGCCGGTTCGACCGACCAGTTGCTCGAAGCGATTGCGACGGGCAAATCGGACGCGGGCGTGGGCATGGCGCTGCGCTGGATCAAGCCACTGGAGCAGGGCTTCGACGTGAAGCTGACGGCGGGCGTCCACGGCGGCTGCATGCGGCTGCTCGCGACCAAAGCATCGGGCATCGTCGATCTGCAGGGGTTGAAAGGGCGCACGGTCGGCGTGAGCGATATGGCGAGCCCCGCGAAGAACTTCTTTGCGATCACGCTCAAGAAGCTCGGCGTCGATCCCGACAACGACGTGCGCTGGCGCCAGTACCCCGCCACGCTGCTCGGCGAGGCGCTGAAAAAAGGCGAAGTGCAGGCCATTGCCGATGGCGATCCGACCATCTGGACGCTGCGCGAGACCGATCATCTGCAGGAAGTGTCGAACAACCTGTGCGGCGAGTACGCGACGCGCGTGTGCTGCGTGCTGGGCGTGCGTGGCTCGCTGATCCGCAAGGACCGCGCAACCGCGCAGGCGCTGACGCAGGCGCTTCTCGAAGCGACCGAATGGACGGCGAACCATCCCGCCGAGGCGGCGACGATTTTCTCGTCGAATGCGCCGGGCGCGGACGTCGCGCAATTGACGGCGATGCTGAAAAGTCACACGGACCATCATCACCCCATCGGCGATGCGTTCAAGAAAGAGATCGCTTTGTATGCCGACGATCTGAAATCGGTCGGCGTGATCAACGCGGGAACGGATTCGAACCGTTTCGCGACCCGCGTGTTCTCGGACGTGCTCGCCTGAGCAATGGAGTCCGGCTGGCGGCACGCAATGTGCCGTTCGCTTTCAATGCAGTTGCGCGTCGCGGTGTTGACTGCGACGCGCAACTGACTTCAACGCGTTTCGGCCTGCACGCTACCGTGCAAATCCGATAAAACTCCCGCTCGACGAAAGCTCGCGTTACGCGCGCGCGCCATATTGGCGGCCATCGACAGGCGCCGGCTTCAATTCCGCTTTCAGCGCCTGCCGAGTCGCACGTCGCACTGCTGCCGCTGGAATAAAGGGCGGCACGACGTGTTAACGAGAGTTCGTGACCCATCACGCAAGCATCGCGCCCCGCCCGGACAGCCATGCTGTACTGCCTGCAACGAGAGGCGGTGCGAAGCAAGGACCGCAATTCGGGGTGAACTGCGCTGCCAGGCAGGGCGCCGCGGACTTGTGCCGCGCTGCCGTCCCGCGCCTGGAGCGCGATTTGACAAGTCCAATTCTCCCGCTCTCGACATGAACATGGAACGCGTGTCTTTCCTCGGCAAGCAGAATCCCGCACTGACGCTGGCGCTCGCGGGTGGACTGGCGCTGATCGTCTTTCTGATCGATTCGTTCGGTCACTTTGCCACGGCGATCATGGTGTTGTACTCGATCGTCGTGATGCTGGCGGCCACCGTGCTGTCGCGCCGTGGCACGCTGATCGTCGCGATTGCGTGCATCTGGGCGACGCTGATCGGCTTTCTGATCGGGCATCTCGACGAAGAGTCTTTTTCCGCACTCGCGCGTGCCACGGTGGCCTGTCTGTCGATCATCGCGACGACGGCCCTGACCTTACGCATTCAAGCCGACAGCGCACGTCTCGCGGAGCAGGTGCGCGAGCTGAACGAGACACACGAAGCGCTGAACCGTTCGACCACCGAGCTCGCCCATGCCACGCGCGTCACGATGCTTGGCGAGCTGGCGGCATCGATCGCTCATGAAGTCAGTCAGCCGCTCGCGGCGATCACGACGCACGGCGAAGCGGGCCTGCGCTGGCTGCGGCGCGACACACCGAATCTCGACGAAGCGTGCCACGCGTTCGAAGCGATGGCGAGCAATGCGCGGCGTTCGAGCGAGATCATCCGCCGGATACGCGCGCTGGCCAGCAAGAGCGAACCGACGTTCGCGCCGCTTGGCATCAATGGCCTCGTCGTCGAAACGATCGACTTGCTGGATCGCGAGGTCAAGCGATACGGCGCTGTCGTGAAGATGGACCTGTCGCCGGGCGAGTTGACGGTGAATGGCGACCGCGTGCAATTGCAGCAGGTGCTGATCAATCTGGCCGTCAACGGATTGCAGGCGATGTCGTCGATTCAGGACCGGGCACGCGAACTCCGGTTGCAGACACGTATCGAGGAAGGGCGGCGCGTCTCCATTACGGTCGAGGATTCCGGCGTGGGCATTTCACCCGAGGTCGCGGCGAAACTCTTTAGCGCATTCTTTACGACGAAAACAGAGGGAATGGGACTGGGGTTGTCGATCTGCCGGTCGATTGTCGAAGGACATGGCGGCTCGATCTCGTGCGCGGCACCGTCAGCGCGCGGCGCAAGCATGCAGATCGCGCTTCCTGTGCCTGTCGTTGCCGAGGGGTGAGCCGCGCGAGCTTATGTTGCTTTCGCGTGCTTGTCGCGAGTGAGTTTCTCGTGCACGTCCTGCGTGAGCCGGGCGATCTGTTCGGTGAGGTCGCGAGTCAACTCAGTTAGTTCGGTGTTCTGCCGCAGAAGCGCCTGCATTTGCCCCGTCTGATGCGCAAGCGCCTTGTCGCGCCGTTCCGCCGCGGCCGCCAATGCTTCGCGATGACGCGCGTCCGCATCGGCATGTGCCTTGTCGCGATCGGCCTGACGCGTCTGGGCGAGCAGGATCAACGGCGCAGCATAAGCCGATTGAAGGCTGAATGCGAGATTCAACAGCACGAACGGATACACGTCGAAACGTGTCACGCCGCAGACGTTCAAGCCGATCCATATCGCGACGATCAAGGTCTGCGACAGCAGAAACGTTGGCGTGCCGAAGAAGCGCGCGAACGATTCCGCCTTCAGCGCAAACCAGTCGTTGCCGAACACGGTTGAAAGATGCGCATGGGGAAGCTGAAAGCGCATGTGATCGCGCGGCGCGTCGTCGTGTTCAATGTGATCCGCGGCCATGTCGCTGTGCGGCGTCGGACTCTTGATGTTGTTTTCCATGATGGTGGGAATGAATGCTGGAATTGAATAACGGATACGCGAGGTTTCGCGCATCGAATGTATGCAGACTGTAGAGCTTCGTTGCCGCGCCCGGTTATGCGAATGCACGCTGCGATTCATGTCCGCACGGCGCATGCGTGAGCGGCGCCCGAAGGCATCGAACGCGAATGGTCGTGCGGATACCAAAGTGTCGGGGCGATACACAATGCACGTCGTCCGATAGCCCGGATACTGGATTGGTACGCGATGCACTGGCCGCGATAGGGATCGCGCAGCGCGAAGCGCGTATTTCGCCGTGCCGCTTTCGCCGGATACACGAAAAGCGCCACGGCTGAATTGGCATCAATCCAGGAGTTCAGGTAATGGCTACGTTTGAATTGAAAGATGGTACCCAGCTTTTCTATAAGGATTGGGGTTCGGGTCAACCGGTGGTGTTCTCGCATGGCTGGCCGCTGAATGCCGACGCGTGGGACGCGCAGATGATGTGTCTCGCGGAAAAGGGTTATCGGGTGATTGCGCATGACCGGCGCGGGCATGGCCGTTCGAGCCAGCCTTGGGACGGCAATGACATGAGCCGCTACGCGGACGATCTCGCGGAGCTGATCGAACATCTCGATCTGAAGGATGCGGTGCTGGTCGGCCATTCGACGGGCGGCGGCGAAGTCGCGCGCTATATCGGCCGGCACGGCACGCAACGCGTGCGCAAGGCCGTGCTGATTTCCGCCGTGCCGCCGCTGATGCTGAAAACGCCTGCCAATCCGGGCGGCCTGCCGATCTCGGTATTCGACGACATCCGCAAGGGCGTGATCGACAACCGCTCGCAATTCTTCAAGGATCTGGCCTTGCCGTTCTACGGCTTCAATCGCGAAGGCGCGAAGCCGTCGCAGGGCACCATCGACGCGTTCTGGTATGCAGGCATGCAATGCTCGATCAAGAGCGCATACGACTGCATCAAGGCCTTCTCGGAAACGGACTTCACGGAAGACCTGAAGAAGATGACCGTGCCGACGCTGGTACTGCAAGGCGACGCGGATCAGATCGTGCCACTGGACGACTCCGGGAAACTTTCGTCGAAGCTGGTTCCGAATGGCAAGCTGAAGATCTACGAAGGCGCGCCGCATGGCATGTGCACGACGCACGCCTCGCTCGTCAACGCTGACCTGCTGCAGTTCATTCAGGAATAACAGCGGTCGTGCGCAAATCCTGCCGGTTATCGTTATACGGGCACCGGCGGGATCTAGCCGTTATCCGCGACGCATGCCATTGCGCAATCGGCACGCCCTTCGAGCGGTTTGCACGGTCGCGCTATGAGAGCGAAGCGAACGCCGCGCGCCCGAGATTGCCGAGCACCGTATCGTTCTGTGGCGTGTGAATGCGCGCGCACAGTACATCGCGGTAATGGCGTTCGAGCGCATTGTTGCGGCTCAGGCCCGGATTGCTGCTTGCTTCGAGCGCGAATTCGACGGCTTCGATTGCATGCTGGCTCACGAGATATTTGATCGTCGGTGCTTCCGTTGCGCTCACATGCCCGGCCGCGCCCGCGTCGAGCAACACGCGGTTATTGAAGAGCAATGCGTCGATACGTCCTACCGTCTGCTGGAAACTGTCGAGGCTCGATAGCGGCGCGTTCAGGCTCGATGGCACGCGTTGGGCTGCCCAATGGACGAACCAGTCGCGGGCCGCGCGCGCGACGCCGTCGTAGATCGAAGGCAGCAGCACATTCATCCAGAGGCTGGTGACAGGGTCCATGCCGTTTGACGGACCCGGGAATTGCAGATCGACAGCGTGATCGAGCGGCACGCGCACGTTGTCGAAGATGACTTCGTGACTGCCCGTCGCGCGCATGCCGAGATGATTCCACGGTTCGCCGAAGCGGATGCCGGGCGTGTCGCGATGCACGAGCCATGTGCCGACGCGCGGCGATGCTTCATCCGTGCGGCCCCATACGGCGAACCACGTCAGCCCCGGGCTGCCTGTCGAGTAGAGCTTGCGGCCGTTCAGTATCCAGTAATCGCTTTCCTGTTTGCCGACGGTGCCCGGCAGTCCGCCGCGCGACGGCGAACCCAGTTCCGGCTCGACGCGCAGCGAATTGATGAGCGCGCCGCGCTCGACGGCGTCGCGCGCAATGCGTTCCTTGAGTGCGACCGGCCAGTTGGGATTCGCCTGCAAACGCAGATGGTAGAGGCATTGCATCACGACGATCAGCGCTGTCGAAGGCTCGCCGCGCGCAATGGCACGTATCACCTTCAACGTCTGCGCGAGGGTCGCTTCGCGGCCACCGAGCGCGCGCGGCACCGTCAACGCGAGCAGCCCGGCGCGGCGCAGCTTCGCGAGGTTGTCGTGTGGAAAATGCGGCCCCGCGTCGAGCGCGGCGGCGCTGGCGGCGAAATCATCGGTCAACGCGGCGAGCCACGTATCGGCACGCGGACTGTCGAGGTCCGCGAGCGCGTCGAGGGCATCGGCGTCGCGCTCGTTTTCGACGAATGCAGTGTCGGGATGGCGGCGTGTCATATCGGACCCGGTGTGTCGATGGAACTGAACAATGCGCGGCGCGAGATCACTGCGCATCCAGCGGAAACTGACGGTCGAAACTCGGCGCGACATCCAGCCGCGTTTTGATGACGTCGGCGCGGTGATAGAGATCGGCGGTCTTTTGCTGCTCGGCGATCACATGGTCGTCGATCGCGATAGGGTGCAGTTGCGCGCGCTGATAGACGGTCTTCAACACTTCGGGCGGCAAGCCTGTCACGCGCGATTGCATCGCGGCAACTTCATCGGGATGCGACAGCGCCCAGCGCTGCCCGGCCGCGACGCGCTTCAGAAAGTCGGCGATCTCCGTGCGCTTGGCCTTGATCGAGTCTTCCGTTGCCGCCTGGAAGCTCAGTCCCGACGAGAGATTCACACCATTCGCGATGCTGCGGTCGTGATCGCGCTGTTCGGCGAGCGCCACGTACGGGTCCCATGTGGACCACGCATCGACGTTGCCCGACGCGAGCGCCGCCTTTGCATCGGCGGGCTGCATGAAGCGTAGCGACACGTCGGAGAGCTTGATGCCCGCGCGTTCCAGCGTTGCGATAGCGAGGTAATGGCCTATCGAGCCACGCGTCGTCGCGATGCGCTTCCCCTTCAGATCGGCGGCGCTTTTGATGGGCGATTGATCGGGGACGATGATCGCAAGGTCGATGGGCTGCGAGCGCGTTACCGCGACGGCGCGCACTTTCGCGCCGGCTGCGTAGGCGAAGATCAACGGCGCGTCGCCGAGTCCGCCGACATCGATTGCACCCGCATTCAGCGCTTCGCCAAGCGGCTGCGCAGCGGGGAAGTTGAACCATTCGATCTTGTACGGCACGTCCTTCAACTGCCCGGATGCTTCGAGAATGCCGCGCGTCTGCAACTGCTGATCGCCAACCTTGAGGGTGGTGTCGGCGTGAGCGGCGAACGGGGCGGCGGATAACGCCACGAGGAGAACACGGGCAATCAGACGGTGCATGATGGATCGTGACCAATGCGAGAGAGGATGAAAAGCCTACGATACGCAGGCGCTTTTTATAAGGCAAACGCATTGTTCTGCTTTGCTAATATGCGAGATCGAAATACGTGTGCGGCCTTGAATGCGATACGTCAATCACGTTAAGCTCGACACATCGTTGATCCAACCTTCATCAAGCGGAAAGCACTCAATGAAACTCGATGAGATCGAGGCCTTTGTCGCTGTCGTGCGCAGCCAGTCGCTGAATCAGGCAGCCAATGCGCTGGCGCTTACGCAGCCCGCCGTAACGCGCCGCATCCAGAACTTCGAAGAAGCGCTCGGCGTGGCCTTGCTCGACCGCAACACAAAGCCTTTGAAGACGACGCCGATGGGGCGCGCCGTCTACGAGCAATGCCGCGCGATCGTGCGTGAAGTCGAAACGCTCAGACATCTCGTCACCGACGATGCGCCGCTTGCGGGCGTGCTGCGTCTCGGCGTCGCGCAGACGGTCGCCGACGTTGCGATGCTGAAGGCCTTGCATGCGTTGCGCGAAGCACACCCGGAATTGCAGGCCCGTGTATCGACGGGTTGGGGCAATCCGCTGCTGCAAAAGGTCGAAGACGGTGAACTCGACGCGGCCGTCGTGCTGCTGCCTGCTAACCGTGCACTGCCCGAAACACTGGTGGGCGAGGTGCTCGGTCCATTGAAACTGGCCGTCGTCGCGCGCAAGGGCAGCATGAAAAAGCGCGCGCATACGCTGGCCGAATGCCAGGCGTATGGCTGGGTGCTGAATCCCGATGGTTGCGGCTTTCGCGCGGGACTGCAACACGCGCTGGCCGCGCAGGGTTACGCGTTGAAGCTGAATCTGGAAACGCTCGGCACCGAGCTTCAAC
Source organism: Paraburkholderia sp. XV (assembly GCF_020177535.1). Taxonomy (NCBI): domain Bacteria; kingdom Pseudomonadati; phylum Pseudomonadota; class Betaproteobacteria; order Burkholderiales; family Burkholderiaceae; genus Paraburkholderia; species Paraburkholderia sp. XV. The sequence continues at coordinate 28,183 of NZ_JAGUUD010000081.1, forward strand.
TCGGCCTCGTCGCCGACGGCGTCGGGTTGGGTCTCGTGCCGTTGCCGCTGCTGGATGCAAGCGCGTACGCGGCGCAACTCGACGTGATCCAGCTCAGTGACTTCAAGCCTGAAATCGCGGTGTGGATCGTGCGCTCGCGGGCGCTCGGCAAGATGCAGTCGGCGTTGACGGTGCTGCCGGAAAGCATTGAAAAGAGCTTCAAGGCCGCACGTTTGTCGCGCGCGGCTTGAGATTTCGGACGACTCCCGACAAGTCCGGATCAGATCACGAAGAACCCGTGCGTGCCGTCGCGGTCCAGTTGCGCGACCAAACCGTATTCCCATTCCAGATAGGCGTTCATGGCTTCGCGCGCATTATCGGTGCCTTCATAGGGGCGCCGGTAACGGTCGATGCGCGGTGAAGCGAGACGGGCATCGCCATGCTCGACAGGGAGGCCCGCGCTGATCCACGCCGACGTGCCGCCATCGAGCACCTGTACCGGCTTGCCCGTCAACGCCGCGACTTCCGGTGCGATATACGGCGCGAGCGCGTTCGTTCCGCAGGTGATCACATAGCGCTTCGCATCGGGCAAGGCGCGCAGATCGTCGAAGGCATTCGACAGGCGCGAGCGCACGATCCAGTTCGCGCCCGGAATATGCGCCTTCACATGATTGGCGCTCGACGTCACATCGAGCACGACCGTACCGCTCGCCGTGTCGGCGAGCAGCGCCGCGAGTTCTTGTGGCGCGAGCGCCGGCGTCGCAGCAGGCTGCGGCTTCGCAGCGTGCCACGGGCCGCTTGCCGTCAGGTCGTCCGGCGATGCGGCGTCCACCACGTACGTGTCGATGTTCATCTGCGCGAGCCACGAAGCCGTCATGTTCGCGCGCACGCCGTCGTCGTCGAACAGCACGACACGTGCGCCGCGCACAGGCGCGAACATGTCCGTCTCCTGCACGAGCTGTCCGCCCGGCGCGCCCTGGAAGCCGGGCGCGTGCGCGCGTTCGTATTCGACGGGCGTGCGCACGTCGAAGCGATAGGTGGTGCGCGACGAGTCGACGGCCCAGCGCGCGGCTTCGTCGAGCGTCGTGCGGCTCACGCCCGCGCGTTGCGCGAGCGCGAGCGCGGCACGCCGCGATGCGTCGATGTCCGCGGCGTCGAGCCCGGTTTGCAGATCGAAACGACGGTCGCTGCCATGTTCGAGTTGCTGGCCCGCGAGCGTCCAGCCGATCGTGCCGTTACGCAGCGCGGCAACGGGATTCGGCAGCCCTGCGTTGACCAGCGATTGCGTGCCGATGATGCTGCGCGTACGCCCCGCGCAATTGACGATCACACGCGTGGTGGGCTTCGGCGCCAGCGCCCGTGCGCGCAACACCAGCTCCGCGCCGGGTACGCTGATGCTGCCGGGAATGTTCATCGTCTGATATTCGTCGAAGCGGCGCGCGTCGAGCACGACGACGTCGTCGCCGTTCTTCAGCAGCGCATCGACGGCTTCAGCCGAAAGCGACGGCGTGTGCCGCTGCGCTTCGACGAATTCGCCGAACGCCTTGCTCGGCACGTTGACGTCGCGAAACACTTCGCCGCCTGCGCGTATCCATCCGTCCAATCCGCCCGCGAGCAACGCGACGTTCGTGTAGCCCAGCGCCGTCAAGGTGTCGGCGGCGCGCTCCGCGAAGCCTTCGCCCGCATCGAACAGGACGACAGGCACATCGCGGCGCGGCAGGCGCGTCCACGCGTCGAGTTCGATGCGCGACAACGAGAGATTCGCCGCAAAAAGCGGATGACATTGCGCATGCGGGTCTTCTTCGCGCACATCGAGCAGGGCGATTTCACGCCTGGCGAGCAGCGCTTCGCGCACGTCTTCATAAGTGCGCAGCGGATATGACTTCATGAATGACGACGTTCCTTGCTGAGGTCCCACAGGTTCGGGATGGTTTCGTTCGAGTAGCCGGAGATGAAAGGCTTGTTCAGGCCGTCGGGCGCGTAGGTCGAGCGCAGCACTGCGCCGATGTTCGCACCATAGACGTGAATGCTGACGGACACGCGGTCATCATACGCATTGCGCACCCGGTGAATATCGCCGATGCGCGGCGAGACCGCTTCGACAGCGCCTTTTTCAAGGCGAATTTCGTCGCCTGCCTGGCGCAGTGTGCCGTCGCTGTCGCGCGTAAAGGGCGCGGCGAGTTCCGCGCCGCGCAGCACGCCGATCAAGCCCCACACCGTGTGGTCGTGGATCGGCGTCTGCTGTCCGGGGCCCCAGACAAAACTGACGACGCTGAAGCGCTGTTGCACGTCGGCATACAGCAGGTATTGCTGATAACGCTCGGGGGAAGGTTGCGCAAAAGCCTCTGGCAGCCAGTCGTCGGCGTCGATCAGCTCGCGCAAGGCATCCCCGCCACGTTCGAGCAATTCGGGTTCAGCGGTATTGGCATCGACGAGCGCCGCGATCGCGCCGACGAAATGACGCAGTTTGTGAATCGCCATCAGTCGAGCAGCTCCCGTTCTTCTTCGACGAGCCCTTCGTACAAGCTCTCGAACGAGTGCAGCGCGCCGCCGGGACGGCCGACCTGCTGATGCGTCAACGTGGCCATGTCGTGCGGAATGGGTTGCGGCGTGCCGGCTGCTTCGGCGAGCAGTTGCGCGTGGCATGCGTTGTCGAGCGCGATGTACCACCATGCCGCCGCTTCCACACTCGGCCCGACCGTCAGTATGCCGTGGTTCTTCAGGATCACCGCTTTGTGCTGGCCAAGCGCGTCGGCGATGCGCGCGCCTTCGCCGGTATCGAGCACGACGCCCCTGAAGTCGTCGAACAGCGCGTGATCTTCGTAGAACGAGCACGAGTCCTGCGTCAACGGATCGAGCTTGCGTCCCAGCGTGGACCATGCTTTGCCATACAGCGAATGCGTGTGCGCGGCGGCGACGACGTCGGGCCGCGCTTCATGGATCGCGGCGTGAATCGCGAATGCCGCCTGATTCACGGGACCATCGCCGACGACGATCTCGCCATGACGGTTGACGAGCAACAGGTCCGACACGCGGATGCGGCCGAAATGCTTGCCGAGCGGGTTGACCCAGAAGTGGTCGGTCCATTCGGGATCGCGCGCGGTGATATGACCCGCGAGACCTTGTGCGAAGCCATACCGCGCGAACAGGCGGAATGCGCCTGCAAGACGCTCCTGCCGGTGGCGGCGTTCTTGCGCGAGCGTGCGCTGCGGCGCGGCGTCGTCGTCGAACCAGAACTTGCGCATGGGTGTCTGGCGAAGCGCGAGCGAGGGCGTATCGTGAAGTAGGGTACTCATGTTCCGATGGGCTCCCGTCGTCACGCGGCGCGGCGGATGCGCGCGGTCAACTCGCGCGTCGCCGGAATCAGCTCGCGCCCGTAGTCAATGGCATCTTCGAGCGGATCGAATCCGCGAACCAGGAAGGTCGTCACGCCCAACTCGTAATACTCGGAGAGCGTTTGCGCGACCTGTGCCGGCGTGCCGACCAACGCCGTGGAATTCGAGCGTCCGCCGATTTCCTTGGCGACGGCCGTCCACAGCCGGTCGTCGGCGCGCACGCCCTCTCCCGACGCGGCCAGCAGGCGCTTGGCGCCTTCGCTCTGCTGCGGGCCGCCGCGCGAAAAGCCCTGTTCGACGCGCAGACGCCGTGTTTCTTCGAGAATGTGCTCGGCGCGTTCCCACGCGGCCTGTTCCGTCGACGCGAGAATCGGGCGGAACGACACCGAGAAGCGCACGTTGCGGCCATGCCTGCCGGCTTCGGCACGCACGCGCGCGATCAGTTCGGCGACCTGCTGTTTCGATTCGCCCCACAAGGCGTAGACGTCGGCGTGCTTGCCCGCAACGGCGAGCGCAGCCTCCGAAGCACCGCCGAAATAGATCGGCACATGCGGCGTCTGCTTCGGCTTCACATCCGAGAAAGCCTTTTCAAAGCGATAAAAGCGGCCTTCATGATCGAACGGCTGGTTTTCAGTCCAGACGCGCCGCAGGATCTGCAGATATTCGTCGGTGCGCGCATAGCGTTCGTCATGCGTGAGGTAGTCGCCGTCGCGGCGTTGGTCCTCGTCGCTGCCGCCGGAGATGAAGTGCACGGCGAGACGTCCGCCGGAGAAATGATCGAGCGTGGCCAGTTGACGCGCGGCCAGCGTCGGCGCGACGAAGCCCGGGCGGTGCGCGAGCATGAAGTGCACGCGTGAAGTGACGCTCGCAGCATACGCAATCGTGATGGTCGCGTCGGGGCTCGTCGAGCTGTGCGGCACGAGTATGCGATCGAAGCCCGCGTTCTCGTGGGCCTGCGCAAAGGCGCGCACGTAGTCGGTATCGATGGCGGGGCCTTGCGGCAGATGCGTTTCCGATACCTTGCGCTGCTGGATCATGCCGATGAATTCGACGCTCACGTTGGCTCCTTGCCGGATGTTCCGCTTCGACGGACGATTAGATGTGAAAGCAGACGCGCTCAGCGTCTGCAGGTCGAAATCAGGCTATCACTGCGTTATGCAGAATTTAAATAGTAAATTCAGATAAAGATATCGAGTGCGCATGTTAGACATGGACCGGCCTGCTTGGATCAGCGTGTGGACGGCAGGCGTTCCAGAAACGCCCACGGGAAAATGCCGCGTTCGTGGCGGTCGCTGAACAGCAGTTGGACGCCGTATCCGGCGGGGCGAACGTCCAGCAGTGCGATGTCGTCCGGCACGACGGGTGCGCCGCCGTGCAGGCGCAGGCGCTTGCATTCGGCGCAAGGGCAAAGCTGCCGCAACACGCGATGCGCGACGCACTGCGTCGCGCCGTCGGGCCAATGCAGCGTCAACGTGTGCGCTGCGTGGTCGATCTCGATGTGGCGAGGCGTTTTCATCGCGTGGTCTGCGCGATCTGTTGCAAGGCGATCCGCACGGCCTTGCGGACTTCGGGATCGGCGTCGTCGTGTGCGTGTTCCAGCGCGGCGAGTGTGGATGGATCGCGCAGTTCGCCGAGCGCGAGCGCCGCTTCCTTGCGCAAGTTGCTGATCGCGTGCGACAGCAGCGCGACGAGCGGTTGCGCGGCGGCGCGGTCGCCCAGTTGACCCAGGGCCCGCGCCGCGCGCAGACGCACTTGCCAGTAGGCGTCGCCCAGCGCGGCGATCAGCGCGTCGCGAGCGGATTGAGCGCGCAGCTTGCCTAGCGTCGTGGCGGCTTCTTCGCGCACTTGCCACGCCGGATCGGCGAGCGTGCGCAGCAGCGCGTCGGCTGTCGCGGCATCGTCCGCTGGCGCAAAGCCCAATGCGCCGACGGCCGTGCGGCGGATCTCCGCGCTGGCGTCACGCGTCGCGGCCCGCGCGAGCGGCGCGAGTGCGCGCGTATCCTTGAGCCAGCCGAGCACACCGACGGCTTCGATTCGTACGCTCGAGTCGTCGTGATCGAGCGCGCGCACTGCGGCTGAGAACGCGTCGGCATAACGCAGTTCGCGCAATGCGCGCAACACGGCCGCCTTCACGAACGGCTCGGGATGCTCGACCCACGCGCACAGCACTTCGCCGGAAGCCGCGTCCTTCAACGCCGACAGACTCGACGCAGCCGCTGCGCGTACATCGTGCTGCGCGTCGGTCAGTGCCTCGCATAACGCCGCGACGATCTCCCGTTGCTCCCACGCGCCGAGCACGCGTGCGGCTTCGCTGCGCACGTCGGCGGATTCGTCGTGCTTCAGCGCGGCAACGATGGGTTGCAGCGCGTCGGGGTCTTCGAGGTCGGCGAGTTCGAGCAGCGCGATGCGCCGCACGACGGCATCGGCATCCGCGAGACGCGGCAGCAGTGCTGCCGCTTCCGGCGCGAGTGTTTGGGGATCGTAGGTCAGAATGGTCGGGTCGGTCATGGACGATCAAAGTGTGAGGTTGCGCGGCGTCATGCCGTCTCGCGCAGCAGTGCAAGGCATTGGCGCTTGATATCGATGAAGGCGGGGTCGAGCGTCGTGTCGTCGCGGCGCGGGCGCGGCAAGGGCACGGGGATGTCCGCCACCACGCGAGCCGGGCGCTGCGACAGCATCAGGATGCGGTCGGCGAGAAACAGCGCTTCTTCGATGTCGTGCGTGACGAACACGACAGTGGTGCGCAACTTCGCCCAGATATCGAGCAGCAGTGTCTGCATCATGCGGCGCGTTTGCGCGTCGAGCGCGCCGAATGGCTCGTCCATCAGCAGCACGCGCGGCCGGTTGATCAGCACGCGTGCGATCTCGACGCGCTGCTGCATGCCGCCCGACAGCTGCGCCGGATAATGCGCGTCGAATCCGCCCAGTCCGACGAGCTCGAGCAGTTCGGTTGCCTGCCTGCGCCGCTCGCTCGCGCCGAGTCCCTTCATCTTGAGACCGAAGGCGACGTTGTCGATCACGCGCTTCCACGGAAACAGCGTGTGCTGCTGAAACACCAGACCGCGCTCGGGATGCGGACGGTCGACCGCTTCATCGTCGACGGCAATCGTGCCGTGCGTCGCGGCGATGTGGCCCGCTATCGCGCCGAGCAAGGTCGACTTGCCGCAACCCGAAGGGCCGAGCACGCAGACGAACTGACCGGGCGCGATATCGACGTCGAGGCCGTCGAGCGTGGCGATGCGCGCGTGCGGCGGACCGACTTCGACGGCAAGCTGGCGCACGCTGATGCTGGCCGCCGTGGTGGCGGCTTCAAGGGCGGCGCTGCTCATCGGCGGTTCTCCTGCAATCGGTACCACGGCGTGAGCGCGATGCCCAGCCGTTTGACGAGCACGCTGCTGCCCATGCCGAGTGCGCCGATGAGCGCCATGCCGACGACGATATCCGGGTAGTTCTGCAAGGTGTACGACTCCCACGTGAAGTAACCGATGCCATACTGGCCCGCGATCATCTCTGCGGTGACGAGACAGAACCACGCGGTTCCCATGCCGATCGCGAGGCCCGTGAAAATCGCGGGCGCGGCGCCGGGCAGGATGACTTCCGTGTACAGCGCGAGCGGCTTCGTGCCGAGGCTGCGCGCCGTCGCAACGAGGCGTGGATCGACGCCTTCCACGCCATGCACGGTATTGAGCAGGATCGGAAACAGCGCGCCGATGAACGTGATGAACATCATGCTGAGTTCCGACGAGGGAAACATCAGGATCGCGAGCGGTATCCACGCGACGGCGGGAATGGGCCGCAGCACTTCGAGCGCGGGCAGCGCCGTATCTTCGACGGCACGGTAGCGTCCGATCGCGAGGCCCAGGCCGACGCCGACCACCGTTGCTGCACAGAAGCCCGCCAGCACGCGCCAGATGCTTGCGGCCAGATGCATCGGCAGCTTGGGCGAATGCAGCAGCGACCATAGCGCGGGCAGCGCATCGGAAGGGGCGGGCACGTTGGCGAACGTGATGAAGCCTGCCGACAGCCTGAAGTGCACGGCCAGTTGCCAGAGCGCGACGCACACCGCGAGCGATGTGGCGCGCCACGCGCGACGCCTGGTCGCTGGTGTGAAGAGAGGCGCGCGTCGGCATGTCTGTTCGCGTCTGTCGCGGAGTTCAAAAGTGGCGGCCATGGACGGGTTCCCGATGTGGCGTGACGATCCAACGCGCTCAGCGCGACGCGACGGCTTGCGCCGCGCCCGTTTTCGCGGCGGCAAAATCGACGACGGCGCCCGACACCTGTTGCGCGTACTGGTCGGCGCCGGCTTTCAGCAGGAACGCGGTGATCGCGCCATGCGCGTCCTTCACGTACCACGCCTGGTTTGCGAACAGCTTGAGGCCGCTGGCGTGATCGTGAACGAACACGGCACGCGCCTTGCCGCCCGACTGCTCGATCTTGCCGAGTGCCGCGAACGCTTCATCCGCCGATGCGTAATTGCGGACCTTCGCTTCGCTGTCGAGCCACACCTGGGCGACGTCGTTGAAGTTGCGGATCGGCTTGCCGGTGACGGCGTCGTTGGCGACGAGGGGTTGCTTCGCGTAGTTCTTCAACGCGGCATCGTAGTCCAGTCCGGATTCCTTGAACGCCTGGCGGATATAGCGATCGTCGATGAACGTGTTCACGTCCAGATCGACGTCCGTCTTCTTCAGCAGCTTGAGCGTTTCGATTGCGGTCGCAGTGGCCTGGCGATACTCCGGCTTCCAGGTGAGGTCGCGGGTCTGGAGGCCGAGCGGACCGTGATACAGATAATCGACGGGGGCTTCGATGCCCGTCGTCTTCTGGATCAGCAGGCTGTATTTCTCGGGGTCTTGCGCGATCAGACGGTTCGCCTCGATGGCGGCGCGCAGATACGCGACGACCACTTCGGGGTACTTCTGCGCGTAGGCTGCATCGACGAGCGCGCCGTGGTACGTGGGCACATGGCTTTGCGCGCCGTCGTAAATCTTGCGCGCGATGCCGCGATAGGGAAACAGATCCGCGAACGGCACGAAGTCGGCATGCGCGTCGATCTTGTTTGCCTTCAATGCGCTGCCTGCCACCTCCGGCGCCTGCGTGATGATGTTCACGTCGGTGTCGGGATTCCAGCCTTGTGCCTTGATCGCGCGCAGTAGCATGCCGTGGGACGTCGATGCGAACGGCACGGAAATCGTTTTACCCTTGAGATCGGCGATCGAACGGATCGTCGAATTCTCGGGCACGACGATGCCGTTGCCGCTGCCGTCCACGCTGCCCGACAACACGGTAATGAACACGCTCTTGCGGCCCGCCTTCTGGAACGCCGCGCCGTTCAGCGAGCCCGGAAAATCCGCCATCACGCCGAAGTCGAGCTTGCCTGCGACCATCTCGTTGGTGATCGGCGCGCCGGACGTGAAGTCCTTCCATTGCACGTCGTAGGTCACGTCCTTGTATTTGCCCGTATGCGGCAGATATTTGTCGAGCAGATTGAGTTCGCGGATCAGCAGGCCGCCTGTCGCGCAGTTGATCGTCGTGTCCTGCGTGCCGATGGCGACGCGGATCGTTTCGGCATGCGCCGAACCCGCCGTGAAGGCGAAGACGAGGGAAGCAACGGAAAGGAAGTGAGGTAGCGCGTAGCGGATAGTCATGATGTCGGCTCTTTCGTTGGTATCCATGCAAAGACAGTGAGTGCTGCGGGCTCGCGTCGTCTCGCTAGCGCAGCAGATAGGGAATATCGACTTTCACGGCGCCTGTCGGGCAATCCTGTTCGCACGGCATGCAGTACCAGCATTCGTCGAACTGCATATAGGCCTTGCCCTTGCTGAGGTCGATGGCGAGCAGATCGAGCGGGCAGACATCGACGCATACCGTGCAGCCTTTGTCGGCGATGCATTTGCTTTCGTCGATCGTGACGGGTGCCGCGCTTCGATGAAGAATGTCGTGTGGAGTGAAGGACATCGCGGGTGCTCCCGTCAGGCGGTCACATCGGCGAGCGCCTGGGCGTTCGCGCGCGGATCGGGTTTGTCGTCGTGAATGCGCAGGTTGCTGTACGAGCCGCGTTCGCGTTCGTCGAGCGGCACGATGTACGGTTCGACAGCGCGCTTCTCGCTGGTCATGCGGCCAGAGGCATCCTTGCGCAAATGGGTGTGGCAAAACCATTCGGCGTCGTTGCGCTGCGGATAGTCGACGCGATGGTGATACAGACCCCAGCGGCTTTCGGTGCGGTACAGCGACGCGCGCGCGGCCATCTCGGCGCAATCGCGGATCGCGCGCACTTCGGCCGCGCGCATCAGTTCATGTGGATGCGTGGCTTTGATCGACGCGATGTCGTCAGCGATTTCCTCGAAGCGCTGCAGGCCGATTTCCATCTTGCGCGTCACCTTGGGCGGCTGAAGATAGTCGTTGACCATGCGGCGCAGCTTGTATTCGACCTGCGAAGGCGCAAGCCCATGTTCGCGTTCGAGCGGTGCATAGACGCGCGCGCGTTCGGCATCGATCTGTTGCTGATCGAGCGGCGCATGTTCGCGGCCCGCAACGAAAGCGGCTGCGCTCTGACCTGCAAACCAGCCATACGTGAACGCGCCGAGCATATAGTTGTGCGGCACGGCGGCCATGTCACCGGCAGCGTAAAGACCGCCTACCGTGGTCTCCGCGCGCTCGTTGACGTACACGCCCGACGCGCTGTGTCCGCTGCAAAAGCCGATCTCGGAGATATGCATCTCCACCATCTGCTGGCGGTAATCGGTGCCGCGTCCGGCGTGAAAGCGCCCGCGGCTCGGACGTTCGTTCGTATGCAGAATCTGTTCGATGGTCTGGATGGTTTCTTCGGCGAGGTGATCGAGCTTCAGAAACACCGGGCCGTTGCCGCTCTGGAGTTCCTGATAGAACTCCCACATCATCTGTCCGCTCCAGTAATCGCATTCGATAAAGCGTTCGCCTTTGCCGTTGGCCGTGAAGCCGCCCAGCGGCCCCGTTACGTAGGCACAGGCAGGACCGTTATAGTCCTTGATCAGCGGGTTGATCTGGAAGCATTCGAGGTTCGCGAGCGCGGCGCCCGCGTGATAGGCCATGGCGTAGCCGTCGCCCGCGTTGGTCGGATTCTCGTACGTGCCCATCAGGTAGCCGGAGGCGGGCAAGCCGAGGCGGCCCGCCGCGCCGCACGACAGAATCACCGCTTTCGCGCGAACCACGTAGAACTCCGCCGTGCGGCAATCGAAGCCCATGACGCCGTTCACATTGCCGTGCGCATCGGTCAGCAGACGCGTTGCAACGATGCGATTCGTGATCGCGATACGCGCGCGTTTCAGTTGCCGGTACAGCACTTTCTTGATGTCGTGTCCTTCGGGCATGGGCAGCACATACGAGCCCATGTGGTGCACTTTCTTGACGGCATAATCGCCCGTGCCGTCTTTTTCGAACTTCACGCCCCAACGGTCGAGTTCTTCGATCGTTTTGAAACTGTGCCTGGCGTATGCGTAGACGGCGGCCTGATCGACGATGCCGTCGTTGGCGATGGTGATTTCGCGCGTGTATTGCTCGGGCGTCGCGTGGCCGGGAATGACGGCATTGTTCAGCCCGTCCATCCCCATCGAGATCGCGCCGCTGCGTTTGACGTTGGCTTTCTCGAGCAGCAGGACCTTCAGGTCGGGATTGGCTTCCTTCGCCTTGACAGCGGCCATCGGTCCCGCCGTTCCGCCGCCGACTACGACGATGTCGTATTCGAGTACATGGGTGTTCATCGTGCTTTCCTCGTTGCTTTGTGCTTCGCGCTTTTGCCCGCTTTTTCCCGGTCGATGCGCAAGCGATACTGAAACGCATCGCCGCGAAAGTACAGATGTTCGTAGTCGATCGGCGTGCCTGCCGCGTCGTGCGTGAGACGGTCGATGCGGAGCACCGGGCTGCCTTCCTCGACGCGCAGCGCGTCGACGATTTCGTCGTCGGCGAGGATCGCGTCGATGGCGACATCCGCGTGGCCTAGCGGCACGCCGCAGTCGTTTTCGAGGATCAGGAAGATATCGCGCGTGACGAGGTCGGCATTCGCCAGACGCGTGCCGAGCGCTTCGGGAAGCCACGTCAGTTCGAGCGACACGGGCTCGCGGTTGAGCAGCCGCACGCGATGAATTTCCGTGACGGGCGCGCCTTCTTCGAGTCCGAGGCGCGCGGCCACGTTGCGATTGGCCTCGACGACGCGAAAGCTGCGCAACTGGTTGACGATTTCGTAGCCCATCGATGACATCGCTTCTGCAAAGCCCTGCAGCGAGCTCACGTTCTGAAACGCCTTTGGTTTCGATACGAACGTGCCTTTGCCGTGCAGCTTGAACAACAGGCCTTCTTTTTGCAGATCGCCGAGCGCCTGGCGTACGGTGATGCGGCTGACGCCGTACATTGCGCAGAGTTCATGCTCGGACGGCATCTGCGAATGCGGCGCGTAGGTGCCGTCGAGAATCTGCACGCGCAGCGCATCTTTGATCTGCGCGTAGAGCGGCACGGACGCGACGGGGGCGAGGGGGCTTGCCGGTTTCGACATGGCTCAACTTGTTATGACAAGATGAGTGGGAGTCTAGTGAACGTAAACTGGCGGCCAAACCAACTATTTCTGCTATCTATTTGAGCAAATGGCGGGAATGGATCGAGGAGCGGTGGTGTGGTTGTTCTGGGCTTTGCGGTGGCGTCTGGGATTTGGTTCTTGCTTTGCGCTGGCATTCGCGGTTTGCTTTTGCTTTTGCTTTTGCTTTTGCTTTTGCTTTTGCTTTTGCTTTCGCTTTCGCTGGCATCCGCGAATTGTTAGCGTGCTTCAAGCGTCGCCCCTGTGCGGGGCGGCACCTACTTTTCTTTG
>NZ_JAGUUD010000082.1:0-40286 GCF_020177535.1 Paraburkholderia sp. XV
TAGGTGCCGCCCCGCACAGGGGCGACGCGTGAAGCGAGCTAACGAATCGCGGATGGCAGCGCAAACACTAGCAAACCAAGGCCAACGCCCGCGCCACGCCGCCAAAACCGCGAATGCGAGCAAAAAAGCAAAAAGCAAAAAGCAAAAAGCAAAAAGCAAAAAGGCAAAAGCAAAAAGCAAAAAGCAAAAGCAAACACCAAAAAATCACATCCCCAACCCCACCCCCAGACCGCGCTAAAATTGCGTTCCTTCAAAGCATCTTCAACCCGGCAATCCCATTCTTCGGCAATCCCATTCTTGAGCGCGCAAAAGATCCTGATCGTGAGAGTGTCGTCGCTAGGCGACGTCGTCCACAACATGCCGGCCATCGCCGACATCCGCCGCCGCCATCCCGATGCGCAGATCGACTGGCTCGTCGAAGAGAGCTTCGTCAAACTGGTCGAACTGGTCGAAGGCGTCCGGCGCGCGATTCCCGTGTCGCTGCGGCGCTGGCGCAAGCGCATCCTCTCCGTCGATAACTGGCGCGAGATCGGCGCATTCCGCCGCGCGCTCGCCGCCGAAAACTACGATCTCGTGATCGACTGCCAGGGGCTCATCAAGACCGCGTGGGTCGCGAAGATGGCGCGCGGGCCGCTAGTCGGTCTCGGCAACCGGACGGATGGCGCAGGCTATGAATGGCCCGTGCGCTTCTTCTATGACCGCTCCGTGCCCATCCCGCCGCGCACGCATGTGGTCGAGCGCACGCGGCAACTGGTCGCGGCAGCGCTCGGCGACCCCACGCCCCAGCCCACCGACGAGATCGACTTCGGACTCGACACGCAGCGCGCCGCGCTCGCGCTGTCCGAAGCCCAACTGAATCTTCCCGTGCCTTACGTGGTTTTTGTTCACGCCACGTCTCGCGCCGACAAGCAATGGCCTGATGCCGCGTGGATCGAACTGGGGCAGTCGCTCGTGCGGCGCGGCGCGTCGATCGTACTGCCGTGGGGCAGCGACGCCGAGCGCGCGACCAGCGAGCGTCTCGCCAAAGAGTTCGGCGCTGCCGCAATCGTGCCGCCGAAGCTGTCGCTTCCCGCCGTCGTCGGCCTGATCGAGGGCGCGGCGGCGACGGTCGGGGTTGATACAGGTCTGGTTCACATCGCAGCCGCGCTGAAGCGCCCGACGGTCGAGTTGTACAATTTCGCCACTTCATGGCGCACGGGCGGCTATTGGTCGCCGAACGTCGTGAATCTCGGCACGGCTGGCCAGCCGCCGACGCTGCAACAGGTAAAGTCCGCGCTGGCGGAATTCGGCCTGTTGTGACGCGGTGCGGCAATGGCGGCGCGGGCATCGTGGGATGCCGGTTGCCAGCGCCGCCCGAGGGACGCCGGCAGCCGGCCGACGCATCCCGAAGCCCATAATCAGGACTATGCCGGATGCCGGGTGGCCGCCTTCATGGAACGTCAGTCACCGCCGGCCGCAACGTGCGCCCAGCTTTATCCGCTTTCAAAAGGCGATCATGAACGAATCCCAGATCATCGAAGTACCGAGCGCCGACTGGCACGGCCAGGGTTTGTCGATGCCGCGCGAGACCCTGCTCGCGGGCGTCGAGCGCGGCAAGGTGCTGTATTTCCCGAATCTCGCTTTTGCGATCGAGGGCGGCGAACGGGCGCTGCTCGATCCCGCGCTGGCCGATCCGAAGCGCAAGAACATCAGTCTCGAGCCGAACGGCGGCGCGCTGCACGGCGTGCTGGGCGATGCCGTCACGCAATCGGCCGTGCGCGCGCTAATTGCGCGCTATCAGGCGAATGCGCGCTCGCTCGTCGACGGGCTGTTTCCCGAGTACAAGGGCAAGCTGCGCGTCGCGCCGACGAGCCTGCGGCTGCATCAGGTGGAGACACGCGAGACGTCGTGGCGCAAGGACGATAGCCGCCTGCACGTCGACGCGTTTCCGTCCCGTCCCAACTATGGCGAGCGCATCCTGCGGGTGTTCACGAACATCAATCCGAACGGCGCGCCGCGCGTGTGGCGCGTCGGCGAGCCGTTCGAGGATATGGCCAAGCGCTTCCTGCCGCGCATCAAGCCGCAGATGCCCGGCTCGGCATGGCTGCTGAATCTGCTGCATGTGACCAAGTCGCCGCGCAGCGAGTACGACCATCTGATGCTGAACCTGCACGACGGCATGAAGGCCGATCTCGATTACCAGAAGGCGTCGCCGCAAGTGACGATGCCATTCCCGCCAGGCAGCGTGTGGGTGTGCTTCTCGGATCAGACGTCGCATGCGGTGATGTCCGGCCAGTTCATGATGGAGCAGACGTTCTTCTTGCCCGTCAAGTCGATGGCGCAGCCAGAGTGCGCGCCGCTTGGCATTCTCGAACGGCTGAAGGGCAGGGCGCTGGTTTGAGCGGCGCGCTGCTTTTTCCCGCGAACAGGGTGCGAGGCGCCGCAGGCGCGGCCGTCTTCATGCCGTTCCTGATGCCGCGCATGGAGGCCCGATGCTAAGGGCCGTCTATAACGCGTTGTGGTGGCTGATCGCGCCGCTCGCGGTGCTGCGTCTTCTGATCCGTTCGCGCAAGGAGCGTGGCTATCGCGAGCATATCGGCGAGCGTTTCGGTTTCGTGCGCGGCCGCGTGCCCGAGGACGATACGCCGTTGATCTGGGTGCACGCCGTGTCGGTCGGCGAGACGCGCGCCGCGCAGCCGCTCATCGAGGCGTTGCTCAAGGCGCGGCCCGACGCGAGCATTTTGCTCACGCACATGACGCCGAGCGGCCGCGCGACGGGCGAGCAGATCTTCGCCGATCGCGTGCTGCGCTGTTATCTGCCGTACGACATGCCGCGCGCGGTGCGGCGTTTTTTGAGGGCGTGGCGCCCGTCCATCGGGCTCGTGATGGAAACGGAAGTGTGGCCGACGCTGATCGACGAGTGCCGCCGCGCCGACGTGCCGCTGGTGCTGACGAATGCGCGGATGTCGGAGCGTTCTTATCGGCGCGCCGCGAAGTTCGGCAGTGCGACGCGCGGCGTGTTCGGCGGGTTTGCGCGCGTGCTGGCGCAGAGTCCGTCGGATGCGACACGGCTTTCTGCGCTGGGCGCGCGCAATGTCGCTGTGCTTGGCAATCTGAAGTTCGACATGAGCACGCCCCCGGAACTGGCGGCGCGCGGGCATGCGTGGCGCGCGGCCATCGGTACGCGTCCGGTGTGGGTGGCGGCGAGCACGCGCGAGGGCGAAGAGGAACTGGTGTTGCAGGCGTTCGCGGCACTTGGCATTGACGATGCGCTGCTTATTCTCGTGCCGCGTCATCCGCAGCGGTTCAATGAAGTTGCGGCATTGGTCGAGAAGAAGGGTTTGCGGTGTGTCCGACGCTCGGCGTGGGCGCCGGAGGGCGCGGCGGCTGCGGGTGAAGTTGTCGTGCCGGATTTGCCGCGTGATGTGAAGGTGCTGCTCGGCGATTCGATGGGCGAGTTGGGCGCTTACTATGCCGCGTCGGACGTTGCGTTTATTGGCGGCAGTCTGCTGCCGCTGGGCGGGCAGAATCTGATCGAGGCATGTGGTGTGGGTGTGCCCGTGCTGATCGGGCCGCATGTGTTCAATTTCACGCAGGCGACGGCGGATGCTGTGGCTGCTGGCGCTTGTGTGCAGGTGAAAGATCCAGCGGACTTGGGGCGCGTGTTGCGTGAGCTTTTTGAGGACAAGGCGCGGCGGGTGGCCATGAGTGGGGCGGCTTCTGCGTTCGCCGCAAGGCATCGGGGCGCGACTGCGCGGACGGTCAGTGTGTTGACGACTTTGTTGTCAGCCTGAGGCGGCTCGCCTTTTTGGGGTTTTGTTGCGTCTGTGCTGGCGTCTGTGTTTTGGTTTCGTGGCGCGGGTGTTGGTTTTGGTTTGCTTATGTTTGCGCTGGCATCCGCGCGTTGTTAGCGTGCTTCATGCGACAGTGGTCACCACCGTATCCCAATCGTCAGCGTCGAGTCCGTGCGCATTCCGAAGCGGACGTTCGCAAGTGTCCGCGAAGGCGCAGAGGTGCCAGCGGTTAGGATTTGCTGCAGAATTTGCCGTACGGCGTCCGATCGGTAATCGAGCGCTTGTTGAGCGCGGCGTCTCGAAGCGCCGTCGCGCGGTCGGTCAGCGGTTTGGCTTCCGCGGAGCGTCCTGCTCCAGCAAGGGCGCGTGCGTACTCGTTCAGAATATCGGAATACGCAACAGGTGCTTTGTCCGCGACATTCGCTCCGTCCAAGAACGGCATTGCGCGTTCGAAGTATGCGGCGGATTGCGAAAACTTCTTCTGGTCCAGATTCAACCGAGCCAGTTCGATCAATGACAGAAAAAGAGGTTGACCTGCTTGCTTGTCAAACTCGTAAGCCGCGGTAAGTTCGCGTTCGGATTCGTCAAAGAAACAGGTGACGCCCAACGAACGCCCGTATTCGTAATGTGCGATAGCCCTGCTCGCTGGAGGCAAGCCCGCTTGATCAGCGTTTAGGGTTGCACGGGCAAAAGCTCGACGTGCGGTGTCCCAATCGCCGCGACGCTCGGCTGCCGCACCGACCCTAGTGTAATTGGTGGCCACCCGTTCGCTGACTGCCGAAGCGCATCCGCATAGAACAACGCTTAAGATGAGAACCGCGACAATCGCCTTCATGCTTCTCAATTGCAGGGATAATTGTTGTCGAAATGAACTTCGCTCAGACGGATCCACGCAGCGTCGCACATAACTTTTTTCAAGGCACATGTGAAAGACTGTCGTATCAAATCTAACGGCTCGTCAGAGAGAAACTTGAGCGTAGCGCCGATGGTTCATTGCAGAAATGCTGGGTCAAATTCATACGGAAGCAACGGAAAGCGTGCGCCACGGGTGAGCTTCGTTTGTTGACGATCCAAATAACCCTGTCGACCGGCCGCTTCTGGCCGATAGGGTGAGGCCGCCAATGGCCGCTTATTGGCACTCCGGTCTGCAAAATCTGGATTTGGCTGACTGACCGGTTTGAAGAAAGTTGTCTGGCCGAAGTGAGGCGACAAGCGCGTTGCGCGCTAGTCGGGTTGCTGCGAGCAAAACTGCCTTACAACGTCGCCAATGCCTGGCGCCGCCGTCTCAAGCTGTCAAACGTCCGCAAACTGACGACTGGTCAAGGCTGTGCCGAGGAAGTTCGCCGCGCAGATCATGACGGATAGCAGCGCAAACCCTACTTCCGCCGTCCAGCGGTCATACAGATAACAGCAGCTTGCCTCCACGAATTTATCTTTTGCATGAGGTCCCGGCTCCGAACGCGGCACGCAGCCGACCCAGACTTGAAATCCTCCAGAGCTTCTTGCAGGCATTAGGGAGGTTAAAGAGAACCCTACCAGCGAAGCCCTTCGAAACCGGAAACTTTCTTCGCGCCAGCGAAAGCCGGCCCATTCTCCGTCACGGGAGCGGAACACGAACAGATGGCGACCATCCGCAACGCTTGGCACCCACCTCTGCAAAGTGTGAAAGCTGGAGAGTTCCGCGGCGGTCGTCATTGATGCATCCGATCCCAAGGCGCCAACCTCGATCGCGCTAATCCTGCCGAAGGCATCTTTCAACCCAGCGTATAACTCACCGTTCATGCGTCCGTTTCTGGCTGCCTCCTCGTTGTGGTTACTGTTCTCGGTATGTGGCCACAACTCGATATGCTGAAAGACGGCCTGGTCGCCGACTAATCCCCATAGACGATTCTCGCCAGGTGACTCACGAGAGTCTCCCTCGCCGATCGGGTAGGGAAGTTTTTCGACCGGCATGCGCAGATCGCTGCGCCGCGCCGACAAGCGAAGCGGTTCGGTGGGATCAGTTGTCATCTCGCGGTTA
This sequence comes from Paraburkholderia sp. XV, assembly GCF_020177535.1. Classification (NCBI taxonomy): domain Bacteria; kingdom Pseudomonadati; phylum Pseudomonadota; class Betaproteobacteria; order Burkholderiales; family Burkholderiaceae; genus Paraburkholderia; species Paraburkholderia sp. XV. The sequence goes on from NZ_JAGUUD010000082.1 coordinate 5,794, forward strand.
CGGTGAGTTACGGTTTTTGAACTGAGCGACCTGATGCTGCGATATTCTATCGCCCTGTAAGGCGTCCAGAGAATCGTCATTTGCCTGGACCCCATGGAGGACTGCCGGCCATAATGGGACATTGGACGCTGAGGGCTAGAATGGCGACAATCCCGGCAGGCAAACTTCCCCCGTTCATGAATCAAAATACCTAAGCATTGGTGGCATTCGACGTTTCTCAAATCGCGGTGGAAGACCATGGCGGGAGAGGTGCACTGATGCTTCTACTTCATGGCTGGTCTCTCCGCTGCCGACTGGACTCACCTGTAACCCTTCAAAGCGAGGGGCGGCGAAGAGCATCGCAGATATCGTCAATGATGTGAAAGGAACATGATTGTGCGGAGAACCGGAACTGTGCTTTGTGTAGCAATTGTGCTTGCTGGCAATGCGCAAGCGGCAGTCAAAGACCCGAACAATCTCGAATGCTCTGTTGACCAGAAAGAGGTGTCTCACAATCTTGAGGTGAAGCAGTCCAATGGTGTCATCGTCAGCTTTTCGTATCTGTCTAGCGTTCCCACCCAAGGTCTCGCGACGAATTGCACCATAGATTCCGGCCTGGTCAAGGGTACACCCATCGTCTCCGGTACTACGACTAGATATCCGATGCTGGACGATGATGTCGTGACGGTCACAAAGACGGCGCGTGGCTTCCTGTTTGATATGTCGAAGCTTGACCAGGTGAAATACTGCAGCGGTCCTATCGCGACGAGAATTCTTCTTCAGCCTGGGAAAAAGAGGTGCGTGCTCATGCCTTGAACGGTGCGCCGAAATAGCTCGTGATTTTGTGAGGTGACATCGAGGGTTCTCCCGCGACGCGACCGTCTTAGATAACTGCTCAGTGGTCGGTGCAGGGCAGTCTGAACTGGCCTGCCGAGGTGCTCCATGAAACTTCAATGCCAAAACCTCTGCCTGGTCTGGAACTCTGCCGGCCCGAAGAGAGGAACTACGAGCGTCCGCAAACGAGAAAGCCGGAGGTCCGCTATGGGTCGGGATATGCTTCTTACATGATACGCACACCCGACACAACTTCTGTAGAAGGCTCTCATGCAGATCGAAAAATAGAACGCACGTCGTGGGCAATGCGATCAAGGCTGCCAGCCTCAAGTTTCAATGTTGCTTTGAGAGTGTCGTCGCCAGAATTTGCGCTCATCTCTACGACTAACGTCACATTCCCTAGAGAAGTGATTGTTGCTCCAAATGACAGGTCACCGTCGATCGCATGCCAATCCTTCGAGCCGCTCCAGCCAGTCCACGACGTTGCCATGTCATCAAACAGCGTTGTCGGCGGACCGTTAACGTAAGTGGACGCAAGAACTTCGCCTGAAAACGGGGCCGCCGAAATCTTGGCCAGAACCAGAACCTCGTCGGGGTTCCGGCTATGCGGTGACAACGTCAGCACTGTCTGGGAGTCGCAAGATTTAATTTCGATGACGTTCATTTACATCGCCCCGTCGATAAGTGGCGTTACCCTAGCATGAACGGCTGTTTCCGGAAAATCTCGAGGTCCGCTCAGGGTCCGATTGTGTCAGCGCGCTCGTAAAATCTATTCGCGGGAAAGCGGCCAGTGGGAGTCTGCTTCCTGGAAGCGGCCAGTCGGCAGTGCGTACTCCCGACCCACTCCGGTCAGACAACTTTCTTCAAACCGGTCAGTCGGCCAAATCCAGATTTGGCTGACTGGAGTGCCACTAAGCAGCCGTTGGCGACCTCACCCAACCGGCCATGAGCCGCCGTTCCAGGCCCAGCCCGGCGGGACATCGCACCGACTGCTGTCTGTCAGACAACGGACATAAGCGAGCCGACGAGCGACTGACAGTTCTGTAAAAAGAGATTGGTAGCCGTTGAGAAATCGATCGCGACCTGTTACGCGACCGAGCGGCCAACTCGGCCAAACTCCACCGGAATCTTCACGTAGCTGAGATCGACGTCTTCTTCCGCGAGCGCGTTCATCAAGCGCTGGCATGCCTGCTCATCGACGGAAACGGTGATGGCAAGCGGCTGATCGGCAAGTTCGAAAAAGCCGGCCGAATGGAACTTGCCCGCGTGATCGAACCCTTCGGCACCAGTCATCAACGTTCCGCCCGATGCGCCGTGCTGTTCGGCGAATTTCAGCAGCCAGTCGCAGATTGACTGATGTCCATGCTTACGGTTCTGTTCAGTGAAAAACGTCAATTGATAGCCTTGCATTGCAGACTCCTTTTCAGGTGTGACGGGTTACGGAAAGCGTGGCCATGCCCAGCGCGGTCATGACTAACGAACCACCGACGTGCAGCGCAAGCATGCCGACCGACCACCCGAGTCGGCCATCTCGAATCAAGGTCAGCAGCTCGGCAGAAAAAGTCGAGAATGTCGAGAGCCCGCCAGCGAGACCGGTGATTAGGAAAAGGCGCCACGCAACAGACAGACCTGCCGTCGAGCCGAAGAACGCGATCGCAAACCCGACGATATACGCGGCGATCAGATTGCACGCGAGCGTTCCCATCGGAATGTTTGGCACGAGCGCGTTCATCGTGACGCTCAAGCCATAACGGGCGAGTGCGCCTAGCATCGCGCCGATGCTGATGGCGATAAGCGAGTACGCCCCTGTCATGATTTAAGTTCCGCTTGACGTTGGGTGCGCATGCGCAGTGAGCTGATGCGCGGCGGGGAGTTCGCAGAGGAACATCACTGCGTGGACCTTGCGCAGCTCATCGGCGTGCTCGCGCATAAAGTCACGCAGGCGTTCTTCTGTGTCGACCAGTTCGAGACACTGCGGATGCCGCATTCCGCTGATTTCTGGATGCTGATGAGAAAGCTGCTCTCCAGGCAGATACCCTGAACTGATTTGATGCAGCATCGCTTGCATGATATTGGACCTCTTCGCGACAGATATCAGGTGATGGGCGAGCGCAGGTGCGCTGAGGCGATGCCAGAACCGCGTCGCTCGGGCGCGGGTCGCAAGCGGGAAGTAAAGTCGCAGCGCCGCAATGCGCTGGTTGTTGCTTTGCTGAATCATTGGCCGCTTTCCCCTGCCGTCACTGCCGGATCAATATACCCACGCGGCTGCTTGCCATTCGCAACCAGTGTCACCGCTGTTGCTTTCTGCGGTCGAGACCCGCCGGGTTCGGCACGCTGTATTCCGTCTGGCACCGGCAGTCGGTGTTTGCGATGTTTGCCATGCCCGACGCGCTGCGCGTGATAGATGCCCGCATGGCCAGAAAACAGATACGCGGTCACGCAGCCGATTGCGGCAAGCGGGCCGATGCCCGTGCCGAACAACTCCACGGCCATGATCGTGGTGGTGATCGGCGTATTTGCGGCCCCGGAGAACACCGCAACGAAGCCGATGGCTGCCATCAGCGCGAACGGCATATGCAGCAGCGGCGCCAGTGCATTGCCGAGGGTCGCGCCGATGTAGAACAGCGGCGTGACCTCGCCGCCCTTGAAGCCTGTACCAAGCGAGGCAACGGTAAAGCCGAACTTTGCGATAAAGTCCCACGGCTGCATCGGCTGCTGAAACGAGCGAACGATGTCGGGAATGCCGAGGCCAATGTAGTGATAGGCATCGAGCGCCCACACGGCGGTCGCTATGACGATTCCGCCCACGAACGGGCGCAACGGCGCATATGGGATGTAGCGCTTCACCAGCGCGCCGAGCTTGTGCGCGCTGGTTGCGAATGCCATGCCGACCAGACCGAACGCAATGCCGGCGATCACGACAGCAACGACGCTCCATGCGCTGATCGGCGCGATCGTGCCGACCGCATAGTGGACGTGATGGACGCCCCATGCCAGACAGACCTGATCGGCGACGATGCCTGCCACGATGCAAGGGAAGAGCGCGTCATAACGCATGCGTCCGATTGCCAGCACCTCGAGTCCGAACACTGCACCGGCCAGCGGTGTGCCGAACACCGACGCGAATCCTGCGCTCATGCCGATCATCAGCAGGATGCGACGATCTTCACGTTCGAGGCGGAACGCATGGGTCAGCTGGTCCGCGAGTGCTGCGCCCATCTGCACGGCCGTGCCCTCCCGTCCGACCGACGCACCGAACAGATGCGAGACGATCGTGCCGCCGAGCACGAGCGGCACCATGCGCAGTGGTACGACCTTCTTCGGATCGTGGATTTCGTCGATGATCAGGTTGTTGCCCGCAATGACTGGCTTACCCAGCAGGTGGTACAGCCAGCCCACGGCGAAGCCCGCCACGGGCAGCAGCCAGATCGCCCAGCGGTGAGCCTCGCGCCACGCGGTTGCGCTATCGAGGGAAATGAGGAAAAAGGCGGAGGCGCTACCTGCGAGAGCCGCGGCGACGCAGGCGATCAGAAACCACTTGCCCAGATAAGGCAACAGTTCGAGTTGTTCAAAGCGTTTGAGTTTGTGCATTGGTCATGTGCGCGATGTTGCTTGGCCTGACCAACGAAAAGGATGTGGGCGCGAGCGCCTACAGTCCCGACGATAGTCAGGTAACTGTAGGCGTCATTAACCGCGCCGTTAGCGCGATGGTTAAAGGAGGAACGCCATCTCCAATCAACTCGGACTATATAGCATCCGATGACAGCGAACAACCGTCTCTCTTCCCTGATTCAGCCGGGGAAGATCTGAATTGCGCCGCGATTCGCGGTAACGGTGTTTCCTGACGGTCCGTTTGAAATCCGCTAGCGGCCATTGCATTGAATGTTCGGCGAAGGGCTGCTGTGGGTCGGGCTGCGTCAGCCCGCTCTTCAAATTCATCGCCGGAAAGCGGCCAGTGGAATTCTGCTTCCTGGAAGCGGCCAGTCGGCAGTGCGTACTCACGACCCGAAGTGGACCGTCGATATGCTCAGACGGATGACCGCGAAGCTGTCCGTACCGGTCACGCCAAGCCGATCAAAAGAAACGATGGCTTGCATCGACGCCTCGACGTTGCGAGATGCGTGCTGAAACAACATCTTCGAGAGCAGCACACGCCGCACGGATGTTGTCGGGCCGAAGATTCGTTACGCTCAAAAGTAGGCCGTTCCTCGCGAACTCGGTCCGCAGGTACCACGCAGACAGCGCTGACGGTGCAAGATTTTGCTTGCGCGCGGAATGAACGATTTCCAGGTCATCGACACCATCAGGCAACTTGACAATCAGCCCCAATCCCGATTCCACGACCTCCGTAAATCGCTTCCTGAGCAGTTCAACAGCGAGATGGCGGCGCTCAGCGTAGACCTTCTTCATGTGTCGGAGGTGGCGCATGAAGTGTCCATCTGCGAGAAACTCCGTTAGTGCCAGCTGTGTCGTCCTATTCGGAGCAGGTGCCATTACTGAAACTGTTTCGACAACGCGTTCGGCCAGTGCGCGCGGCGCGACGACGAAGCCGAGGCCCAGCGCGGGGCTGATTGTCTTACTGAATGCGCCGATGTGGATCACGCGTTGCGCACCATCACCCGCAGCCAGGGCGGGCGCCGCCCGTCCGACCAACTGTAGTTCGCCCAAGTAATCATCTTCGATGATCCAAGCATCTTTCGCTTCAGCCCATTCGAGCAGCGCCCGCCTTCTTACCGGCGAGAGAGCGACCCCCAGCGGCGCATGTTGGCCGGGCGTGACCAGTGCTAACAGGGCATGCGGAGCACGAGCGATGCCTTCCTCGACGCGTAACCCCTCCATATCGACGGAGATAGGGGCAACCGTGAGCCCCGCCAGCTCCAGAGCTTTCCTTCCGAGCGGATAGCCCGGTTCTTCGATCCACGCGGTGCGACCGTGAGCTCTGAGCGCGATGAGCGTAAGCATCAGTCCTTGTCGGTATCCGCTGGTAACAATAACTTGATCGGGATGGCATTGAATCTGGCGGCTGATGGCCAGGTGACTGGCAATCTGTGCGCGCAAGTCGCGCTCGCCGCGAGGGTCGGCGTAGGTCGTGTATCCAGTGGCGTCCGCACGGACTGCCCGCGCTCGCATTCGAGCCCAGAGCTTGGCGGGAAATGCATCGTGAGCCGGTACGCCCATCTGGAACGGTAGCGGCGCGCTCGAATACGGTCGTGTAAAGGCATACAGTGGCCCGTCCAGCGGAATCTCGGTCGCGATTGGCGCTGGAGGAAGTTGCGCGCAGACGCGTGTGCCGGCGGGGCCTGCGCCGAACACTAGCTTCTCGGAAGCCAGCCGCTCGTAGGCCACCAGGATCGTTCCGCGTGCGACGCCGAGCTGCGCAGCGAGATCCCTGCCGGAGGGTAACCGTCTTCCGGGTTGAAGACGACCGTCGATGATTGCTTGCCTGAGGCTCGTGTAGATCTGCTCGCCTACGGACGCCGCCGCATTACGGTCTATCTCAATTGCGAGCGTGGGCATAGTCTTTGGCTCAGTCATTTCGCCAATTCTTGGGCCTGTTGTCCGTGATCTCGGGCTAGTAAAGTCGCGTTATGCCATGAGTCACGCGCGAAGGGGAAGTAACCAACCCGCGCCCGTGACGCAAGAGACGTTATTTTATGGCCAAACGGCAAAGGACGAAGATGACACGCTTGAACTGGAGCGAGATCGCCCCGGACGGCGCAAAAGCGCTTTTCGGTGTCCATCACTATGTGACCAAAAGCACCAACCTGCCCGAGGAACTCATTCATCTCGTGTTCCTCCGTGTTTCACAGATTAACGGATGTGCCCATTGCATCGATATGCACAGTCGCGATCTTAGAAAGACCATGTCCATCGACAAGGTGACGCTGGTGCCCGTGTGGGACGAAGTCCCGCACCTGTTCTCCGCTCAGGAGCGCGCCGCCTTGGCTTGGGCCGAAGAGGTGACTCTCGTCAGCGAAACGCATGCTTCAGATGAAGCCTATGCGGCGGCCTCGGCGGCGTTCTCGCCAAAGGAACTTGTCGACCTCACGATAACGATTGCTGCGATGAACGCCTTCAACCGTCTCGGCGCCCCATTCCGACTCCCGGTCGCCGCCAAGACGTGAGTTCACAGAGGCATCGGACGCCGACGCGTCCGACTAAATCCGCGCTGTGTCGTCAAGCCAACGGATACGGTTAATTGCCGCAGCGGCTACTGAAAATACATCAACCAGTTGCGACCTCATGTAGAAGGGCGAGGCGGATACCGGAGCTCGTGTGCACCTCGCGTTGCCAGGCTAAGGCTCGGTCCATAGCGTCCGAGTCAATCGAATCTGACCGGCGGTCATCCGGTCATCCGCCAGGAAATGGTCACTCTCCTTGCGTCTTGTGCGGCCGCCTCTGGCCGCGTGGAGGCAATGCCACCTGCGATCTGCTCACCGAAGAACGGCCATTGAGCGAGGGCGGACGAGGCCTTGGTCAGCCAAACTGGACGACGACCTCGACCGGCCGCTCATGGCCGAACCCGGGCCGACGGCGAGCGCACCAAATCGACCCTTCCGCGCGGCTCGATATTCAGCCTTAGGATGTCTCTTCTTTGATTGGAGCGGGCACTCGACTGGCCACACACGGGTAGTGGGCGACTGACACGAAGCCGGGCCTGCGCCGACGACCGGTCGCGACGACCCGCGTTAGCTCAGCTACACATTCAAAGTGCGTGAGCGAGCCACAGCGCCAGGCACATGCTCACAAGCACTCGCTTGGCCCAGCGTTGTTGCCAATGCGAAGAACCCTTACGATGGTGCTCGCTTCCTGTTGGATGCCGGGAGTCACTCAGCCGTCTTCAGTTACGATAATCGAGCGAAGCTCAATATTTCCTGATTGAGGCGATCCTTATGCGTATAGTAGAGAGCATGATAGGCGCCTTCGTAGATAATAAATTTTGCGCCCGGAATTAGCGAGGCGGACCGCTTGCCTGAAAGTTCGATTGGCACAACGGGGTCTGCGCCGCCGTGAATGACCAGAGTTGGGATGTCGAACTTTGCCAGGTCGGGACGCAGGTCGGTTTCCGAAAAGGATGCTATGCAGTCATGGGTCGCCTTTATGCTCGCCTTAATTGCCATATCGAATGTCCAGTCGAGCATCGCCTGCGTGACCGCGGGCGGGTCACGATCAGCCCCAGTAAAAGCGCGGCCAAAATTAACCAGAAATTCGGCGCGATCTTTAAGTATACCGGTCCGCAGCCCATCGAAGACGTCTCGGGGCACCCCTTCCGGGTTATCGGCCCGTGCCACTAGCAAAGGGGTGGTCGCACTAAGCAGAACGACCTTGGCGATACGCTTCGATCCACGAGTACCGATGTATCTTGCAACTTCTCCACCGCCCATTGAGTAGCCGACCAGGATGGCGTCGGTGAGGTCGAGCTGCTTGATCAACTCGTCCAGATCACTGGTAAGAGTATCGTAGTCGTAGCCCGACCACGGCTGGCCAGAACGTCCGAAACCTCGACGATCATAGGCGATCACTCGGAATCCATTGCTGGCGAGAAAAAGCGCCTGGTATTCCCACATGTCGGCGCTCACAAGCCACCCGCCGACCAGAATGATTGGCTGACCGGCACCCCAGTCGCTGAAAAAAATCTCCGTACCGTCGGGCGTAGTGATCCGGCTCATCTGCGGGTTCCTTGTGATGATAGATGGACATTGTCACGATGTCGCTGCTGTCGGCGCATCGCTCGAGGAGGAGCATCGCGCTACGCTTCAAGCAACTGCGCCAATGATAGTTTTGGTAGCGATTTAAGACTCTGAAATGTTCTTAACAGACCTAGCGCAAGCTGCGTAAAATAAGGACAGCGCGCCCCACGGGGTCAGGGCGCAGGATGACGCTTGCTATCGGGACCTTAAGGTAGCGTGCCCACGCTGCGAGCGAGCCAGGCGTTAGCTGCCTATTCCTCCTCGGGATCGCTTCGCCACACATCTTCCGAAGGGTTGCCGTGCCGGGCGTTTGCGTCAGGTAACGGCTGACGCCCTGCTGCACGCATTGTCGCAATAACCCCTTTCGAGCAAACTGGGTGTTAGTCCACGCGCAGTGCTGCGACGAGGCGCCACGTCGGCGACTGTCAGTTTCGCGGCGCGGATCGGACGTTTGACTGTCCTTCCGCGCCATGGAGTCAACGACCGATCATGGCCGAGGTTGTGTAAAAACTCAGATGATCATCTAGACTGAATCAACCTGCTGGATCGAGAGGCGCAGATGGGGCGATTTGTCGAAGGTGCGGAACGCAGTCAGACGACACTCCTGCCGGAATGTCTCGATGACTTTATCGCTGAAGATAATCCTGTGCGGATTGTCGACGCATTCGTCGAAGAACTCGAACTGGCGTCCCTCGGATTCGAAGGCACTACGCCGGCAAGCACCGGGCGACCTTCTTACCACCCAGCCGTACTGCTCAAGATCTATATCTACGGCTATCTCAATCGCGTGCAGTCTAGCCGACGCCTGGAGCGGGAATGCCAGCGCAATGTCGAATTGATGTGGCTGACCGGCCGGCTTGCGCCCGACTTCAAGACGATTGCCGAGTTCAGGCGGAGCAATGGCGAAGGCATTCGCAACGTGTGCCGTCGCTTCGTGATGATATGCCGTGACCTGAAGCTGTTCACACAAGCGGTCGTAGCCATCGACGGTAGCAAGTTCAAGGCGGTCAACAGCCGCGACAACAACTTCACGCCCAACAAGATTGCACGGCGTCAGGAGCAGATCGAGCAAAGCATTCAGCGTTATCTGGACGCGCTGGAGACCGCCGATCGCACTCAGCCGGCCGTGGTAGAAGCGAAGACTGAACGCTTACGGGAGAAGATCGAGACGCTGCGTGAACAGATGCGCGATCTGAAACGCGCAGCGGAACTCCTGAGCGATCTGCCGGAAAAGCAGATCTCACTGACCGACCCGGACTCACGCTCGATGATCTCCCAAGCCAAGGGTACGGGCGTGGTTGGCTATAACGTTCAGGTCGCCGTCGACGCCCGGCACCATCTCATCGTTACCCACGAAGTCACGAACGTCGGCAACGACCGGACGCAGTTGAGTCCGATGGCCAAAGCGGCGCGCGACGCGATGGGGAAGAAGAAAATCAAGGCACTGGCAGACCGTGGATATTTCAGCGCACCGGAGATCAAGGCGTGCGACGACGCGGGTATCGCGGCACTGGTACCTAAGACGCAAACATCTGGTGCAAAGGCCGACGGCCGCTTCGATCGGGCCGACTTCATCTATATCGCCAAAGACGACCAGTATCTATGTCCGGCGGGCCAGCGTGCGATTTACAGGTACACCTCGTTTGAAAGGGCGAATCTGCTGAAATTGCGGACCTACTGGAGCAGTGCCTGCCCACACTGTCCACTCAGAAAGCAGTGCACGCCGGCGCCGTATCGACGCATTCGCCGATGGGAACACGAAGCGGTACTCGACAGAATGCAACGCAGACTGGATCGTCAGCTTGATGCGATGACAATACGGCGACGGACGGTCGAGCACGTGTTCGGCACGCTGAAGCACTGGATGGGCTCAACCCATTTCCAGATGCGCAGGCGTGGGAACGTCTCAACTGAAATGAGCTTGCATGTGCTGGCGTACAACCTCAAACGCGTGATGAAGATCCTCGGATTTGCGAAGACACTACGAGCGATGAAGCTGGCAGGCGCGTAATCTCACGCCTGCCCATGCTCGCCGGCGCATCTCAATCTGGTCAGCCTTCAGAAATCGTCAACTGCGAAGACGCGGCGGCCCCACAGTTGTCCTACCCGCCTGTCGGCCCATACGTTTTTACACAACCTCGGCCGCATACGGTCCGACGGTGAGCCGACCACGAATGCTGCCGTCGGTCCGACTGCATCCGACGGAAGTCGACCCTCTCCGGTCAGACGGCCGTCTCCAAAGCGGTCAGTCAGCCAAATCCAGGTTTCGCGAAGGGGAGTGCCGATAAGCGGCCGTTGGTGACCTCACCCGATCGGCCATGAACTGCCGTTCCAGGTCGTCGTCCAGTTTCTATGCGCGAGGTCTCCTAGGCCCTTGCTCAACGACCGCTTTGCGGCGAGCAAATCTCGGGTGACACTGCCTCGATCCGGCCAGGAGGAGACGTTCGACGGCGGCACCGAAATCGTCGACAATCCGGCAATTGACCAAAAGGCGGGGGGATATATGTTCGGACTCGGGGACGTTTTTGGCAGCAAGCGGCGAAAGGCGGCGATCGATGAAAAGCGCTTGGCCTTCTACATGGGGTATGCATTCAGCCACGCGATTCATGTGCAGCATCGTCTCGCGCCCGGCGAGTTGACCGTCCCGTACGTCGTCTACTGGGATAACGAAACTCCCACACCAGTTCCGTATCCCGCAGCAACACAACACGAAGCAGTTGCACACGCCCAGTCAGCCCGAGATCAAGCTACCCCCGGCTCGGGATGGTCGTCTGGACGAGAGGGAGTCGTCACTCAGAGTAACGGCGCAAAGATGGATGTTCTCGTGATCGAGGGATGGGTGCCAGGACTTGACGTACCGCTCGAAGTGTTCGTGTACTACAGAACGGAGCCGTTCAGACTGATCCAAGGATTCTTGTGGAAAACCCATGCACAGGCGCGCAAAGATGGCCCGTCATTCATGGCGGAATTCAAGCGCGGTATTCTGGCACAACCGTTTGGCCAACAATGCGTGGAATGCATTGACAACGCGGAGCGCGTCCAGTTCGTGAGTTGATAGTCGAACATACCGCTGTGTGACGCACGGAGCCCGAATGGCGCATAGACCCAGTCCAACGGCCAGTTTCGGTCAGTCGAACCTGAGCTTCGAAACGTTGACAGTTCGAGATACAGAAGCCGGTCGAAAGTGTCTCCTGGTGGATGCCTCCTGCTTAAAATCCCGGCGCTGGCCGCCAATGAACAAATGGTGGGTACGGTGCGCCGTTGAGGAAGGCCAGAAATACCTCCACAACCTGGTCAGCCATGAACCATTCATCTGAGCGCATCGGAATGTTGCCCGCCCGGAAGACTAGGATGGTGCCGTCTGGGCGTACAGGTGACGGTTTGTCGTGGAATGCTCTCCACCGTTGCGCACCGAACTGGAAACGCTCAATCATGCAACTTACGCCGCCGCCCGCTACCTGCACATAGCTACCACTAGCATCAGTCAAAGACGCATAAGATGACTTGCCATAGCTGCGCAGCGATTTCAGTGCGTGAGTGATCTGTCGTGGAGTTGGCGCGATGATTTCCGCTTTCCCTTCGATGTTGAATTTCATTTGCTGAAAATGCTCCGATTCATTCAACCGGATGAATCCTACCAGCACCAAGCCTCAAGCTGAATGACCGCTAACGGCAAACCTGACTGACCGCTCCGGGTGGTCGCTTTATGCCTTTTGCTTGGGGCGGCGCCCGAGGCGATCGCCGCGCCCGGTCGTGGGGCACCGGTCGGCCAATTTGAGACATCCAACATACCCCCGCAGAATCGGCGACAATCACGACGAGCTAAGCATATTCCGCGCGATCATGTCCAATGACCAAAGAAAAGTTTGCGAGCGATTCGGTGCAAAATACACGCCGCCCGAGGTGAGCGAGAAGGTGGGAATCTCGCTTGCGTCTCTTGAGAACGTGCCGCTTCACGCGGTTCGACTATCGCCGGAAAACGGTACGTGCGGTTGGTATATTTATGGTGGCGAGTACTCAACGGACGCTGACTTCTATCAGCCGCTTCATGTCGCTCATTTGGTCGAGCGCTGTCCGAAGATCGTCCCTTACTTGGCACTGCCGCCGGGATGGCGTGTATTGCTCGCACCGGACTATGAGGATGTCTGGTTCGATGGTGAACTGCTGAAGGGCGTCGCTGATAGCCTGTAATGACCACGTCCGGCCGTTCGACGGTTCATAGCGAAAGGTCATCTCGCTGAGTGGTCCGCCCGCTCTGCGCCGTCAGATATGACTTGCGACGCCTACCGGTTGTGCCATGTGGTTCCCCATGGCTCAAGTTTCTGTCGCAATGGCCGTTAGGCACAAGGTATCGATTTGTGCGGAAGTCGTGTCTGGAAGACGCGCAAGAGAGCGAATGGCGATAGGTAAAGGTAATCTAATGAATGGCCTTCTGATAAGGTGCGCCCTAATCGCTGTGGTAACTGCGAGTCTGTGTTCTCGCGGGGCACAAGCCGCCGAAGAAAGTATCAGCGCTGAACAAGCAGTGCGTCTTGTTCTGACTCAAGTTGCTAACACAGCGGAGAGCGCGAATTGCGACCAGATCTTTATAAATGCGGGGATTGCAGACATCACGGCAACGATTCAAAGACGCGACTATCTCGAAGCATTCGATAAAGTTGACCGTCACGCCGCCCTGCTAGCGACATGCGGGCCACAAAGAGGATGGAAGCTGAGTTCGACCGCAGAATTTGTTGCGACCCAATTGGTTGCCGCCGTTCAATTGCAGTCAAAGCTGCCTGAGCAACAGCGAAACCTATACGTTATTCGGCGGAACGAACAGTGGGCAGCAGTTTTGATTCGGTACGCCCGGCAGTATCCTGCTAGCCGGGGCGAGGCGGAAGAGGACAGTCGAATCCTCGAACAGAGTCTTATGCAGATGTCACTTTCGGAGCAGCTTCCCTAATATTCTTACCCGTGTTGTCGCCTGGAAATCCGGCATGCGTTTCGTCAACAATTTGGCCAAGCGGCACCTTTCTGAACGGCCGCTTTGGATGCGGGCGACCGTCCATTGTGGGTCGCAAGCACGCGTTGACGACCGGCCGTTTTCGGGAGCGGAGCATGAGTGGCCGCTTTGCGGCGATGACCTCGAAGCGCCGACGGACTCAGCCCGACCCACTCCGGTCAGACAACTTTCTTCAAACCGGTCAGTCGGCCAAATCCAGATTTGGCTGACTGGAGTGCCACTAAGCAGCCGTTGGCGACCTCACCCAACCGGCCAGTTTGAGACGTTCGACTTGCGCGCTTAAATCGTCGACAATTGCGGAGCTAAGCACCAAGCTGCGCTGAGCCCGCGATGGCGAGCGGTGTATGGCACACGCCCAGAGTGATTGTTCAGGCCCCATGCGCACCATACCTCCGCTACCGTCCCTTATGTCTCTGCGTGCATTTGAAGCGACCGCGAGGCTCCTGAGCTTCAATCAGGCGGCGAAAGAGTTATTCGTAACGCAAAGTGCCATCAGCCATCAGATTCAGAAGCTGGAAACGGATCTGGGCGTAGCATTATTCGAACGACGCGCGCGCGCCGTGGTGCTGACCGTGGCTGGGCACGCCTATTATGCGAAGGTTCACGCGGCATTCGAACTACTGCGGCAAGGTACCCGGGAGATTCGTGCGCCAATGAACAAACTGACGACATTGACCGTCGGGCTATTGGCTTCTTTCGCGACGCGTTGGCTGGCTCCGCGCTTGGAGCAGTTCCACGCAGCACATCCTCACATAGCCCTGCAACTGCAACCGGAAATCGCGCTCGCCGACTCGTCCGGCGGCGAGGTGGACGTGGCAATCCGTTATGGTCGCGGTGGATGGCCCGATGTCCGCGCGCAACAACTCATGCCCGAGCGTCTGTCGGTGGTCTGTGCGCCCGCCCTGCTTACCGGTCCGAACCGACCACGCGAGCCGCAAGATCTTTTGCATTACCCCATTCTGGCTTCACATTCCAGGCAGCCATTCGAATGGGACGCGTGGGCGCATCGCTTCGGCGTGAATTTGCGCAATGCTCGGACCGTGCAGCTGCACGACTACAACATCGTCGTGGAAGCCGCATTGGCTGGACAGGGTATTGCCATGGGGCGCTACAACCTGATTAGGCCACAGTTAGCGAGCGGGGGGTTGGTTCAGGTGCTACCCGATGCGGTACTGGACGAGCCCCGAATTGGTTGGTGGCTCGTTACGCGGAGGGCTGGAATGAGCGAGGCGGCCTCGGCGTTCTGTGCCTGGCTCACGGAAGCCGCCCGCGAGGGTGTGCTTACTTAACGTATTAGTTTCGTTCACGTATAGCGCGTGAAAATTCATTGGTCACGTGATGGCTGGGTCAATAGGATGAGGGCTTCCTCGATCTTGAACAGATTCGTACCATGACCATAGCGATTTCCGCTCGCGTTGCCGAACTTGGACTCACGCTCGAGTCCGCCGCCGCTCCTGCTGCAAACTACGTGTCGTTTGTGCAGGACGGCAGACTCCTCCATATTTCCGGCCAGATATCGCGCAAGGGTGGGCAGCCGGCCTACCTCGGGCGCCTCGGCGACAACCTCACGGAGGAAGAAGGAATCGAGGCTGCGCGACTGTCGGCGCTGGGCATTCTTTCGCAGATCGCGGCGGCCACAGGGGATCGGCGAGACCGTGTAGCTCGTGTCCTTCGCTTGGGTGTGTTCGTCGCCAGTACGCCTGATTTCAACCGCCAGAGCGCTGTCGCCAACGGGGCGTCGGACCTCATGGTTCAGGTATTCGGCGATGCCGGCCGCCATGCGCGCAGTGCCGTCGGCCTCGCGTCGTTGCCCTCCGGTGCGGCCGTTGAAGTGGAAGCCGTCATCTCGCTTACACAAGCGTGAATCCAGCTCGCGTCATTGGAACAACCATGTCGTCATCTCTCTCGCTTGCCGCCGTGGACGCGCTGCGCGCCAGCACGCCGGGCGCAAAAAGCACCACACATTTCAATCATGCTGGTGCCTCGCTGCCGTCTTCGGCCACGCTGGAGGCAATCCATACGCAACTATGGCGCGAAGCCACGATCGGGCCAATGGAGGCCGGCGTAGCAGGACGAGAACAGACCGAACGCGCGCGGATACTCGCCGCACAACTGCTGAACGCCAAGGCAGTCGAGATCGCCTTGACCACCGGCAATTCGCCCGGCTGGGGCGCCGCATTTGCCGCATTGGGCCCCTGGCGATCAGGCGAGCGCATCTTGGTCGGGCGTCACGAATGGGGCGGCAATCTGGCTGCCATGCGCCTGGCGGCGCAGAGCTCGGGTGCAGCGATAGAAGAGATTCCGTCCGACTCTTGCGGCACCGTGGATCCCCACGCGCTGGAGGCGATGCTCGACGATCGGGTACGCCTGATTGCGCTAACCTGGTTGCCGGCGAACGGCGGGCTTATCAATCCGGCCGCGGCGATCGGGCGGGTCGCGCGCCGTCACGGCATCCCATACTTCATCGACGCCGCGCAGGCAGTGGGGCAACTTCCTATCGATGTAGTCGAGGTGGGCTGCGATGTTCTGAGCGGTGCGGGTCGTAAGGCACTGCGTGGTCCAAGAGGCACGGGCCTGTTGTATGTCAGGCAGGATTTTCTACCCCGCTTGACGCCCGCATTCGTTGACACGCGCTCTGCGCCGCTGGATGCGAACGGCGAACCCGTCTTGCGAGACGACGCTGTGCGGTTCGAATCGTCGGAAGCGTCGCTGGCGCTGCACTGCGGACTCGCCAATGCGTTGCAGGAAGCCCTGGAGATCGGGGTCGACACTATCCGCGCGCGGATCGACGGCATCGCACAGACGTTGCGTATGCAACTGGCCGACATTCCGGGTGTGATGGTGCTCGATCAAGGCGTTGAACGATCCGGCCTGGTGGCATTCAACCTGACGGGGTTGGACGCCGTATCAGTGCAGCGCAGTCTTGCGGCTCAAGGTATTACGATCGGTAGCAATGGCGTCGGCTATACGCCGCTGGATATGGAATTCAGAGGACTTAAGCAAATCGCGCGCGCGTCGGTCAGCTACTTGACCACTGAGTCGGAGATCGGAAAATTACTGGATGGAATACGAGTATTGGCGCACCAGCGATCAAGCGGCGCCTGAGCGCGCAGAGGGTGTCAGTGTAGCCTGCTGATTTGAACGGCCGTTTTCGGTGAATCTGAAGGACCGTATAAGGTCGGCCTGAGTCCATCCGTGCTTCGAACTCAACGCCGCAAAACGGTCATTGGTATTTCGCTCCCCTATATCGGCCGGTCGTCAACGCACACTTCCGACCCTCTCCGGTCAGACGGCCGTCTCCAAAGCGGTCAGTCAGCCAAATCCGGGTTTCGCGAAGCGGAGTGCCGATAAGCGGCCGTTGGTGACCTCACCCGATCGGCCAAGTTCCGGACACTCGACACCGCCGGGTACATTGTTCACAATCCGAAGGACGCACCCACCGCTGAGTCGCCGGGAGGCAGGCTCACTTCGCAGAGAATGCAGAATGTCACTCCAGTTGACGGACCGATTGCGGGAAAACCTCGAATGGCTCGCTTTGAATTGGGAAGCAAAACAGCTTCAACATATTTCCACTTTCAATAGCGAATTCCACGCCGCTCTGCGTTCAGTGCTTGCCGGTAACGTGAGCCCCCCTGAGCTTGAGCTTTTGATCGACGGAACCCGAGGCAAAGTGGCCGACGGCTATGCCCATCTGCTTGTTGTCGATCCGGAACGCGTCGCGGAGGAGCCATTCATTGCTCTTCGCATTCTTGGTGACATCTCGACAGACCTCGCTCGTGCTATCCGCGCTTGAGCTTATTACAAACGCGGAGGCTTCCGATGATTGAACAGTACGGACTCAGGCTCATGTTCGAATGGGGCGGTGGTTGTATTTGGGCGGGAGACGGCACAACTCGCAGCACCTACGGAGTTGGTCCGATTGAGGACTCGCTGCCGCTAGCTGACGAGACGCGCAGAAAGCTTGCGGAAATGACTGCGTGGCATGACCTATCGCTTAACTGGGAATACCCCCCAGACCCGGGACCATGGGACGCGGATGAGTACGAGCGATTTGAAGCTTCGGCGGAAGCGATGCGTGACCATCTTCAACAGGAGCTCGGCGACCGCTTCGCTATCGTTTACGAGAGATTGGGTGTTTATGAAGGACGCGCCGAGAATCTGTAGCCCGGAGCACCTGAAAGTGGAAGGTGCGCCTCTCCGCGAATGGCCGCTTCGGAGAAGTACCACTGTCCCTTGTGGGTCGTGCCCAGTCCACAGCGATGCCCGCAAGATCCGGGAACTCATGCTTTTTGAATAAAGCAAAGTTCGGTCAACCGGACCTTGATCCGGCGCTGCCGAATCAGCGACAATCCAGGCCCGCATCCGTTTATCAGATGGAGCCTCATGAGTGTCATTCAGATACGCCGCGTGATCCGCGCCGACGCCGCCGAGTTGATCGCCGCGAACCTGGCAAGTCAGGACTACCATTTGCCTTGGGTCACATCATTCACCGATCAAACGGGATTCGATAACTGGTTTGCGCGGGGACTCACCGGACCGAACGTCGGTCTCGTTGCGCGTGACGTAGCAACGAACCGAATCGTCGGCGTAGTAAATATTAACGAGATAGTCGCAGGCGCTTTCCAGAGTGCATATCTCGGGTATTACGGGATGGTGAACTTCGCCCGGTCCGGGTTCATGACTGAGGCACTGCGGGCGGCTGTTGGCTATGCCTTCAGCGAACTTGGCTTGCATCGGCTGGAGGCAAACATTCAACCAGGAAATGCAGCATCAATTGCACTTGTGCGTCGGTTGGGTTTTAGACAGGAAGGCCTTTCGCCAAGTTATCTCCGCATAAATGGCGAATGGCGAGACCACGAGCGATGGGCGTTGCTGGCCGATATGGCGGGTTAAACACAGCCGCCACTCAAAAAAGATGTGCTCACGCAGAAATTGTTTTTGTGTCAACATTGACAGCATGGAACTTCATAACGTCCCGAGCAATGCTCACCATCATCATCACGGTCGCTATCCGTTGCGCCGCGGTTCGTTACGTCCATAGCAAGGAATTCGACCTCACGGTCCATTCCATGTGCAAACGACCAAGGCGCTTAAGGCGCCTTTTTTTATCGCTCCACCATCAAGAGCTGAAGATGACCGACTCGATAAGCTATCGCCGCGCAACTATCGACGACATTTTTAAAATCTGCGAGCTGGGTCAAATCTTGAACGCGATTCACCACTTGGCACGCCCCGATATCTATGCCGATGCTACAACTGTGATGGCTCGGGACAAGCCGCACTGGATCTCCAGCGTTCAGGAAGAAGATCGAGCTACGTTTCTTGCCGAGCTTGGCAGCAAGGCGATCGGCTTTATCACCGTTCAGGTGGTGCAGCCGATAAGCCCGTTATTGCAGCAGATGGCCGTTGGCCGCATCGGCTCAGTCGCTGTTTCCGAACAACTGCGGGGACGCGGAATCGGCAGCACACTGATGAAACTCGCAGAAGAGTGGGCGCGGAAACGCGGTGCTACCGACGTCAGGCTGGCCGTTTGGGCCTTTAACGAACAGGCGGTCGACTTGTACCGGGAGCTTGGCTACGAAATCCGTGCATTCGAGATGGGAAAGCGAATTCAGGCTCCTGCGGATTTGGCCGCCGATGGACAGGATGAGGCCCGTGCATGAGCACTATTTGAGTTGAACGCGACATCGATGCGACATAGTAGGTCCATACGCGGGATCAACGAGCCAAGCCGTTGTCTGGTCGGCGACCGTCCGCTATCGAGAGAGTTGACGGTCGCTTCAGGGTCGGGCTGAGTCCGTCGGCGCTTCGAGGTCATCGCCGCAAAGCGGCCACTCATGCTCCGCTCCCGAAAACGGCCGGTCGTCAACGCGTGCTTGCGACCCTGAGCGGACTCTGGCACATACCGGAAGCGGCCATTGATACTCTCGTGGTCCGCGAGTGATGGAGACCATTTGTGGAGGGAGGTATCAAGCATACCGGTAGAAAAGTTTGCCTTGTTAGACGGCGCCGACGTTGAAACAATGCCTGTGCTTCACCGGTCTCAATCACGGTCACGGAAGCGAAGAAACCGACGCGAGCAATCTAACGAAGGAGACGGGTAATGCGTATATCGTTTTTGCACACGGTCGATGGGAACAAACGCGTGTTTGACGACGCGGCCAAAACGCTTGGCTTGCGGGTCGACAACCTTCTCCATGAAGTCCGGTCCGATCTTCGTGAGGCTGTCCAAGATGCGGGGACGTTTTCGGCCGCCTTGAAGGGGGAGACAAACCGTTGTCTTCTGGCTTTGGCGGCCCACGCGGATGCCGTGATCCTGACTTGCGCTACGCTTGGGCCGGCTGTCGAAGAACTTGAAAGCACGCAAGTTCCCATTGTGAGAGCAGATGTCGCGTTGGCCGCGGCGGCTGGCAAAGTTGGGGGCAAAATCACTGTGTTGTGTGCGGTCGAGGCTGCCGTCGAGCCGACCAGAAAACTTTTCGAACGGCACGCGAGCGACACCGTTACGTCAGTGGACGTCATCCATATTGCGCGGGTGTGGGCGCTTTTCAAAAGTGACAACATCGACGAATGCTTCGCTGCCATCGCGGCATCGGCTAATGAAGCATATGAAGCAGGCGCAACCGTTGTTGCATACGCTCATCCTTGGATGGCGCCGGCGGTGAACCTCGCGCGCAACGGAAGCCAGCCGCTTGATAGCGTCCATGCCGCGTTGCGCACCGTGATGCAGCGAATCGGCGGACCCTCTCTCGGCATCTGACACTCGACCGTGGTGCCAGATTGCCGACGATCTTCATCCCAACGTCGAACGTCTGAAACTGGCCGCACGCCGCCCGACAACACCGCTTCGACACCCGACGTAACGCGGGCGATGGGTGTCGACCCTGCCTTTCGCTACTTCCCAAAGCAACCAGTCAACTCATCCGAAAGCGCGCTGGATCTCGTTGATCAAGCTGGCAAGCTCCGGATTGTCGCCCCACATATCAAATTCTCGTGTTGCGATCAGCCCCATCGTTAGCGGTCCCTGTTTGTGCCCGGATGGCTGCCCGGTCAGCTGAGCGCGGCACCACGTCAGTTGACGATGGATGCTTTCAATGTTCGCCGATGCGCCGCTAGAGTTGAGTTCGATGCCTGTTAGCGCCTGATCGATCTTGCTTAGTAGGTGTGTTGTGTTCATCGCCGATCGTCAATCCCAGCGCTACTCGACACGCTTGCCGTACCGTCCACGACGAGGGGAAAGCTGTGGAGCGCACACCACGACTTTAGCTGTGTGTGAATCGAGTCCCAGTACGGTCGCGCCCATTCAGGCGCAGAGGCTTGCCACGCCGCTTCGGTTGGCAGATAGATAGATGGGACACCCATCGGCATCTCGAGAATCAACCCGCCAATCGAACTTGAGCAGACTAGCTCTTCTTTCCACCGCGTCCGGAATGTCCAATCCATATATCGTCGACGCCCAGTTTCCGATGATGAATCTTGATTGTCGACGATGCGGGGGCGCGCGTCGACTGACCGCTCATGGCCGAGTCCGGCTGAATCAGTTACGCCGCGCGTTGATCAAGTCACCCTCTCAGAACGTTCGCCACGCCTCATTGCCACAGAATACATACGGCTGCTCTGTAGCGACCGCGTCCATGACTACCGGCCATTCGATGCGCGGGTGGTATATATAGCTTGGCAAGACGAAATACTGTCTAAGCCTAACGTCGACAACTGTCGTCAATCGTTCGAATCTCTGCTCCATCCAACTGAACGCTATAAAGTTCGAGCACGCGGACATCGAGAATATGCAACCCCACGCAAAGCCTGGCAATCGTCGATCGCCGAGACTGAGCATATGATACGAATCTCCATGTGGTGGCTCCCCTTCATACTGCAGGACGATTTCATAACTACGATCCGGAGGGATCAAAACATAGTCTCCCATCCCGGCCCAGTGGCTCAGTTCGTCCTGCGTAAATTGAATCGGGCGCGGTGCCATATAGGTTGCTCAACACTATCGACAGGTCGTTTAGAAATTGTCGACGATTCTAATCCCAACCTCGAATGACCGGTTGTGGCCGCATCGAGGCAGTGCAACCGGCAATCCGCTCGCCGGAAAGCGGCCATTGAGCGGGAGCAGACTGAACCTCGACTATGCAAGATGGATGGCTACCTCGACCGGCCGGTCATGGCCGCATGCGGTCCGACGGTGAGCCGACCACAGATGCTGCTGTCGGCCCGACTGCATCCGACAGAAGTCCCCACTTCGGTCAATCAAATTTCTTCAAAGCGGTCATTCACTTGCGGTGGTGTGAGATGAGCTTACCGTCCGAGCGAGAACGAGCCGAAGCCGCGACTGTCAACGACTACACCAATCGCAGACTCCACAGGACGTCCAGTACGTGTTGGGTGGAGCGTTCAACATACCCCGCACGATGTGCGATTCCGAGCCTACGCCATAACGCCGGGCGCAGCGGACGCATGACGATGCGCTTGTCCGGCAATGGCGTGGTGGCCTCGTGGGGCAGCAGCGCCGCGCCGTAACCCGCCGCGACCAGACTCTTGATCGCGTCGTTGTAGTTGAGTTGAATGCGTGGTGCGGGATGGTGTCCGCCGGCCGCGAACCACTCCGCAGTCTGACGCGAGAGGCGCGTGGTCGCGTCATTGAGAATCAGAGGCTGGGCGGCTAGCCATTCCGGCGTGACGCGGGCCGGGCTTTTCCAATGCGCCGGCACGAACGCCATCACGGGGTCGCGGCGCCAGGGCTTTATCACCAGTCCGGCCACCGCCGGCTGAGGCAGTGCAACCAGCCCGATGTCCACCGTTCCGTCCGTCAATCGGGACAGCGTTTCCTGCGAAGTGAGGACCGCAATCTGAATGTCGATTGCGGGATGCTGCTGGCGCAGCACCTCGAGCGCCTGCGGCAGCAGGTGCGCGATCGCTCCAGTAGACGCACCGAGCCGGGCGCGGCCTTCGAGGCCCTCCACCTGTCGTTGAATATCGTCCAGCGCCCGCCCCGCATCGGCCAGCAGTCGACGTCCACGCTCGACCAGTAGCTCTCCGATCGCCGACGGCCTTATCTGTCCGCGTTTTCGCGACAATAGGGGTGCCCCAATGCGGTGTTCCAGTTCAGCAATGTGGAGACTGACGGTGGGTGGCGCAAGGTGCAATGCGCGCGCCGCTTCGGCGAACGAGCCATGGTCGGCAATGGCGACCAGCGTGCGCAGACGGTCCAGGCTGATTTCTCGCATTCCGGATTGGGTTCAGCGAAACTGAATGTCAAGGTTGTGAAATTCAACTTTCTCTATTCTACTGATCGATGGAAGATTGGGGCTCCTTCGACGTGTTACCGCATTTAGTCATCGGAGTTTTTCTCGCATGAGCTCCCCCCTGATTTTCATCGACGGCGACCAAGGCACTACCGGGTTGCAAATCCACGAACGGCTGCGCGGCCGGGCTGACCTCAACGTGTTCGCGCTCGCGGCGTCGGAACGCAAAGACCCACGGCGTCGTGCGCAAGCCATCAATGACTGCGACATCGCCATCCTCTGTTTGCCCGATGCCGCCGCACGCGAGGCGGTGAGCGCCATCGTCAATCCCTCCGTCAGGGTCATCGACGCAAGTTCCGCCTACCGCACACATCCGGAATGGACATATGGCTTCCCGGAAATGGCACCGGGCCAAGCCGCGCGCATCGCGAACGCGCGACGGGTCACCAATCCCGGATGCTATCCCACCGGCGCGATTGGTCTGTTGCGTCCCCTGGTGCAAGCCGGGCTGGTCCCAGCCAGCTACCCAATCAGCATTCATGCGGTTTCCGGCTACTCCGGACGCGGGCGTGCCGGCGTTGAAGCGTATGAGGGGGCGGATGCCGTCAACGCGCCGGCATTACAGGTCTATGGTCTGGAGCTCGCGCACAAGCACCCCCCGGAAATCCAGCAGCATGTTGGGCTTGCGCAGCGTCCCATCTTCGTTCCGGCGTATGGCGCGTTCCGCCAGGGTATCGTATTGACGGTGCCGCTCGCGTTGAGGCTGCTAGCCCCCGGCGCGGAGGGCGCCACGCTCCACGCATGCCTGGCCCGCCACTACGCCGGGGCGGCTCATGTACACGTGCTGCCTTTGCACGAATCGCGCGTTTTAACGCATTTGGATCCGCAACTACTGAACGGTACGAACGACATGCAATTAAGCGTATTTCCTAACTTGGAGCACGGGCACGTCCTGCTATCCGCGGTTTTCGACAATCTCGGCAAAGGCGCGTCCGGCGCCGCGGTTCAGAATCTGAACCTGATGCTCAAAAAGCAATAGTGGCCGATGGCGCGAACTAACGGTTGTTCCGCACCTATATGCCATGTGAGCAATCTGGTCGTGATCGCCGAATGTCCCATGGTGGCCGTACACGGCCCGACGCCGAACCTTAGGCGGCGCCGGTCGCCGACTCGCCTGCATTCGTCAGTAGTCGAGCCTAAGCGGTCTGTCGCGGCGCTCATAACCGGCCGTCCAACCGGTGGCTCTTCGGCAGATATCCCGCCGTCAACCTTCAGTTATGATTGCGTCAACGAGAGCTAAAAGCGACCGGATATGCCCATACCCCGCTTTGAGATTCGTTCAGTGACTGCAGACGATTATGTCGGATGGCTCCAACTCTGGGATATGTACTGTTCCTTCTATCACGTGAACCTCGACCCGCGCGTTACAGCGCAAACGTGGTGCCGGATCAACGAACCGACGGTCCCAATTCACGGCCTGCTTGCGCAAGCCATAAGCGGTGAATTGCTTGGCTTCTGTCATTACGTCTGCCATCCGAACACCTGGAGCGACCGCACAGTTTGCTACTTGGAGGACGTGTTCGTCGCGCCCGTAGCCCGGCGGTCGGGAGTCGCCACATCCTTTATCGAGAAACTGAAGTCGATTGGTGTGGACGAGAACTGGACACGAATCTATTGGATAACAAACGGTGACAATATCGCCGCTCAGTCCACGTACGACCGGGTGGCGAAACGCAGCGGCCACGTGCGCTATGAGATCTCGTTAGACGACTGATCTTTGCATAGGTTCTTTGTGCATGGAGATCGTCGTGGATCCGGAGTGCGGCGTCGAATGACTCAGTGTGGCCGATCACTGCCTGATGGGGAACGCACGACAAGCCCACTCGCGTGTTCAGACGATGCGCCGACGCGCGCAGCTTGGGGCAAGTTCTCTGCGTCGATTCGGGATGCGGGTAGTTGAACTCCGCCCGTTAGAGCCGATCTGATGAGCGCTCTATTCGTGATCAAGCCGTGGCAGGTCCGCGAGCGTTCGGTCTGCATCGGAATCAGCGACCACCATTTCGATGCCTTCGCGTCCGGCCTCGTCGACGACGCGTCGGACTTCTGGGCCAGCGACACGCTGTCCATCCAGCGGAAAGACTGTTACGACGGTGTCGCCCTTAGCCAGTGCATCCACCACTTCGATTACAGGCGATGCGTGCGGAGCGACCTCAAATTGCTCTCCGCTGACGGACACCTGCCCCCAAAGCACGTGTGTGACCCTTTGCGAATTCGCGTCCATCCGAACCGCCGTTATAGCGTGCACTGCCATCGCTTTTTCCCCGTTTGTTGGGGGAATCCTAGCATGAGCGCAACGATCAACCATTTCCGTACCTACCGATACCGCGAGCCGGCGACGCGCCCTTCGTTGACCGTGCACGGACGATGTTCCTCATGCTGAACCCGGGCGCGGTCGACACCAGTTGCGACGACCGATCATCAGGCGCTGCCGCTCGCGAACCTGGCAAGGAGGCAAGCGGCTGCATGCAACCTGAGTCGCTTCCCCATCCCGGCAGTCTTACTAATTCGGGAAAAATCCGCCGATTCTCACGATCTCAATCCTGTGTGCGCCGACCAGTATCGAGTATTGGTGGTTATGTGTTTGATTTTATTGGAAAGCGCAGCCTCACTAATTCCGCCTCGCTGCAGCAAAGGCCAAAACACCGAACGGCAAAGCCCGAATCACACTAACAAAACGCGGATGCCAACGCAGAGCCAAAAGCAAACCACCCCAGCGTCGCAGACAAAAAACATCACACCCGCAATAACCCCTTCTCCTCAATAAACGAAACCACCCGATCCAGCCCATCGAGGGCCTTCAAATTAGACATAACGAAAGGCCGCTCGCCACGCATCCTGGCGGCATCCGACGCCATCACCTCGAGATTCGCCCCGACCATCGGCGCAAGATCGGTCTTATTGATCACAAGCAAATCCGACTTCGTAATCCCTGGCCCACCCTTGCGCGGAATCTTCTCACCGCCCGCGACATCAATCACATAGATGGTCAAGTCCGACAACTCAGGACTAAACGTCGCCGCAAGATTATCCCCACCCGACTCGATAAAAACGATATCCGCATCCGGAAACCGCGTCAGCATCCGGTCGACCGCTTCGAGATTGATCGACGCATCCTCCCGTATCGCCGTATGCGGGCACCCGCCCGTCTCCACACCCATGATGCGCTCGGCAGGAAGTGCCCCCGCCACCGTCAGCAGGCGCTGGTCCTCTTTCGTGTAGATATCGTTGGTGATCGCGATGAGATCGTACTTGTCACGCATCGCCTTGCAGAGCATTTCCAGCAGCGTCGTCTTGCCAGAGCCGACAGGCCCGCCGACGCCCACGCGCAGCGGCGGCAGTTTCTTCGTGCGATGCATCGGATGAGGAGCGTTCATGTTCTGACCGTGAAAAACAAAAAAACCAATGACTATGAGCGAAAGAGCCGCGAATACTGCGACTCGTGCCGCCCCGACAAAATGCCGAGTTGCGGCGCAAACGTGTTGATGTCGTCGGCTGAGGTGGCGAGCGCCTGCCGGACGGCCGCGTCGATCGGCTCGCGCAGCGCAACGATGATCCGCTGCCCGGCAAGCTGACCGAGCGGCACGGCCTTCAACGCGGCGGCAGCCTGATTCTCCACCCAGCTGAACGCATAGGCGGCGAGGGCCGCATCCGTGGAAGCGTCGTGCGCGAACGCGGCGAACGCGAAGGCCGTCGGTTGCGCAATCGGCGTGATCGACGCAAGCGTCGCGCGGCGCTCCGCATCGCCCCATTCGAGCGATGCACACAACTGCCGCAGCGACCAGCCCATCTGCTCCGTTTCGCGCCGCAATTCCATCGACTCGCGGCTCGCGAGAAACTCACCGTTACCCTGCCTCAACGCAGCGGCATCATGCGCGCGCCAACGTTCGATCTGATGCGCGAGAAACGGCAACTCGCCCTGCGCGAGTACGTTCGAGAGGCCACTCTCGATCCACGCGCATGCCGTGTCGCCGTCCGTAACGAGCTTCGCTTCGATCGCGGCTTCGAGTCCCTGCGAATAGCTAAATGCGCCGATCGGCAAGGCCGGCGACGCGAGATGCAACAGCGCCGTCAGCTCAGCGATGCGCATGATGATGACCGTGACCATGATCGTGACCGTGACCGCACGACGAATCACAGTTACCGTGAGCGTGGTCATGATCGTGGTCATGAGCGTGTTCGTGCGCATGCCCATGTTCGTGCGAATGCGCATGCCCATGATGCTCGCCATACACCTGCTGCGCGAGCGCATAGTCCTCGGCGAAGGTCTCGTCATGCCCATGCCGATGCCCGCCGCCATACGCGCCCGTCTCGGGCTGGAACGGCATCTCGACCTGATCGACGAGTGCGCCCAGGCGCTTGAGCATATCGGCAAGCACCGGGTCGTATTCGAGCTTCAGATAATCCACACCGACTTCGACGGGCGTATGCCGGTTGCCGAGGTGATACGCGGCGCGCGTCAACGTCAGTACATCGGGTGCGCGCACATACAGCACCGACTCTGGCGCGGCGACCACGCGCACGAGGCCGCCGTCGTCGGCGACGAGTACATCGCCGTCGCGCAGCACGGTGCCGCGCGGCAGCAGCAGCGCAACTTCTTCGCCGCTATCGAGCGTCGCGGCAAGACGGCTCTTGCACCGCGCGTCGAACGCGAGCGTCAGCATCGGCGCGCGTTTGATGAGAACGGGCGCGAGCTTGATATGAGCGCCCAACAGCTTGTCGATCGTTCGCATTTGACATCCTCCCCTGCCTGAAGGCAGGGAATTCTACTGCGTCTAAAACGATGGTGCGTGTCTCAGATCGCCTCGGTGGGTTCCTGCTTCGCGGAGCGGCCCGACTGCACCGGCTCTCCACAGGCTGCAACGCGATGTCCTCGCGCCAGGATGTTGATCGCGCCGACCAGATCGGCGTTTTCCTCGAACCCACATTCGACACAGGCGAATTTCGCTTGCGTCTGCCGGTTTTCCGCACGCACGCAACCGCAGGCCGGACACGTCCGGCTCGTGTTCTGCGGTGGCACGGCGATGAGGTGGCCGCCATTCCACGCCAGCTTGTAGTCCAGTTGGCGGCGGAACTCGAACCAGCCCTGATCGAGGATTGCCTTGTTCAGGCCGGACTTGGCCCGAACGTTCTTGCCCGGTTGCCCGGTGTCGCCTGCCGCCGACCTTGACATGTTGCGCACCTGCAAGTCCTCGATACACACCATCGCGTGATTTTGGCTGATCGCGGTCGTGGCCTTGTGCAGATAATCGCGGCGGGCGTTGCCGATCCGGGAATGAATGCGCTGGACGTGGGCTGCCTTCTTCCAGTTGCTGCTGAACTGTGTCTTGCGGCTCATGGCCCGCTGTGCGAGGCGCAGTCGGGCTTCGTGCCGCCTGAAGCTGTTGAGCGGCGCGAGGTAATTGCCGTCGCTCATCGTGGCAAAGCGCGTAATGCCCATATCGATACCGACTGCGCTGGTGACTTGCGGCAACGGCTGATCGACATTGCGCTCGGTCTGGATGCTCACATACCACTTGCCGCCGCTGGCCGACACCGTGACCTGCCTGATCGCGCCGAGCACATCCCGGCTGTTGCGATAGCGCAGCCAGCCAAGCTTGGGCAGGAAGATGCGGCTGTTAGCCTGATCGAGCTTCACCTGTTTCGGATCGGGATAACGAAAGCTGTCGCCTTGGCCCTTCTTCTTAAAGCGCGGGGAGTCGGCCCGCCTGGCAAAAAAGTTGGTATAGGCGCGTTCCAAATCCTTGAGCGCCTGCTGGAGCGGGTGATTCGGCGCATCCTTGAGCCAAGGCGTCTGCGCGCCATTTCGCCATTCAGTGAGCAACTTGCACAGACCGGCATAACCCAGCTTCTTCTCGCCCTGTTCGTAACGTTCCTTGTGTAATGCCAGCGCCTTGTTGAACACGAAGCGACACGCCCCGGCGAAGCGGCGCATCTTGCACTGCTGTTCGCCCGTTGGCATGAGTTCGTATTTGAAGGCTTGGAGGCGTTGCATGCGGATAGTCTAGTTTGGTCTATGAACAACAACAACGATATCCGGCGCGGAAGACACAACGGCCTTTGATGCATGTCCACTTCGTCTTCGTTACCAGATATCGCCGGGACGTGTTCACCAAAGAAATTCTCGGCGACCCACATCACATCTTTTCCACCACCTGCGCCGACTTCGAGGCTTTGCCGGTAGCGGTGGCGGTGCGCCAATCGAAATCATCCGCTAATACATCGAACAGCGGCAAACGCCGCACTGACCACCCAAAGGAAGCCTGCGTCGTCCGCGCTATCCTTCCCCGGCACTGAAGTGCCGCGCACCGGGTCAGAACAGGAAATAGCGTTGCGCCATCGGCAGGACTTTTGCCGGCTCGCAAGTCAGCAATTGCCCGTCGGCGATGACCTGATACGTCTCGGGATCGACGCTGATCGACGGCTGCCACGCGTTGTGGATCATGTGCGCCTTCGTGACGCTGCGGCAGTTCTTCACCGCAACGATACGCTTGCTCAAGCCATACCGCTCGGCGACGCCTGCATCGAGCGCCATCTGCGACACGAAAGTCAGCGACGTGCGTCCCAATGCGCCGCCGCGCGTCGCGAACATCTCGCGGTAGTGCACCGGCTGCGGCGTCGGAATCGACGCGTTCGGATCTCCCATCTGCGCCATCGCGATCATGCCGCCCTTGAGGATCAACGCGGGCTTGATGCCGAAGAACGCGGGCTCCCAGAACACGATATCGGCCCATTTGCCCGGCTCGATCGAACCGACTTCATGCGCGATGCCATGCGTGAGCGCCGGATTGATCGTGTACTTCGCGACATAGCGCTTCGCGCGGAAGTTGTCGTTGCGCGCGTTGTCTTCGGGCAACGCGCCGCGTTGCACCTTCATCTTGTGCGCGGTTTGCCACGTGCGGATGATGACTTCGCCCACCCGGCCCATCGCCTGCGAATCCGACGACAGCATCGACAGCGCGCCGAGATCGTGAAGGATGTCTTCCGCTGCGATCGTTTCGCGACGGATGCGCGATTCGGCGAACGCGATGTCTTCCGCAATCGACGGATCGAGGTGATGACACACCATCAGCATGTCGAGATGTTCGTCGAGCGTGTTGACGGTGTAAGGGCGCGTCGGATTGGTCGACGACGGCAGCACGTTCGCTTCGCCGCATACCTTGATGATGTCGGGCGCGTGGCCGCCGCCTGCGCCTTCCGTGTGATACGTGTGGATCGTGCGGCCCTTGAACGCGGCAACCGTCGCTTCGACGAAGCCCGCTTCGTTCAGCGTGTCCGTGTGGATCGCGACCTGCGTGTCGGTGTCGTCGGCCACGGACAGACAGTTGTCGATCGCGGCGGGCGTGGTGCCCCAGTCCTCGTGCAACTTCAGGCCGATCGCGCCCGCTGTGATCTGTTCGAGCGCGGGCTGCGGCTGGCTCACGTTGCCCTTGCCGAGAAAGCCGAGATTCATCGGATAGCCGTCGGCGGCCTGCAGCATGCGCTCCATGTGCCACGGCCCCGGCGTGCAGGTCGTGGCATTCGTGCCCGTCGCGGGGCCCGTGCCGCCGCCGAGCATCGTCGTCACGCCGCTCGCGAGCGCTTCGTCGATCTGCTGCGGGCTGATGAAGTGAATGTGCGTATCGATGCCGCCCGCCGTCACGATCATCCCTTCACCCGCGATCACTTCCGTCGCCGCGCCGATCGCGATCGTCACGCCGGGCTGGATGTCGGGATTGCCCGCCTTGCCGATGCCCGCGATGCGGCCGTTCTTGATGCCGATGTCGGCCTTGACGATGCCCCAGTGATCGAGAATCAGCGCGTTCGTCACGACGGTATCGACCACCTCGGCGGCAACGCGCTGCGACTGGCCCATGCCGTCGCGAATCACCTTGCCGCCGCCGAACTTCACTTCTTCGCCGTAGATCGTGTAGTCGCGTTCGACTTCGATCAGCAGATCCGTATCCGCGAGGCGCACGCGGTCGCCCGTCGTCGGGCCGAACATTTCCGCGTATGCGCGGCGGCCAATGCGTAATGTCATGTTTGAGAGGTTCCCGAATGTTCGCGCGTCAGCACAGCGATCAGAGCTTGCCCATTACCTTGCCGTTGAAGCCATAGACGACGCGGTCGCCCGCCAGCGCGACGAGTTCGACCGTGCGTTCCTGGCCCGGCTCGAAGCGTACGGCGGTGCCCGCCGCGATGTTCAGGCGAAAGCCGCGCGCGGCTTCGCGATCGAATGCGAGCGCCGTGTTGACTTCGTAGAAGTGGTAATGCGAGCCGACCTGCACGGGCCGGTCGCCCGTGTTCGATACGGTGACCGTGACAGTCGCGCGGCCCGCGTTGAGTTCGAGTTCGCCGTCGTCGGTAATCAGTTCACCTGGGATCATGCGCGCCTCGTCACGGAATAGGGTGATGGACGGTCACGAGCTTCGTGCCGTCCGGGAAGGTGGCTTCGACCTGGATATCGGGAATCATCTCGGGCACGCCTTCCATCACGTCGTCGCGCGTGAGCAGCGTGGTGCCGTAGTGCATCACTTCGGCAACCGTCTTGCCGTCGCGCGCGGCTTCCATCAGCGCTGCCGTGATGAACGCAACGGCTTCCGGGTAATTGAGCTTGAGGCCGCGCGCGCGGCGCCGTTCCGCGAGCAGCGCGGCCGTGAAGATCAGGAGTTTGTCTTTTTCGCGTGGAGTGAGCTTCATCGCATTCGCTTATCGCATTCATCCTATGGCGCCCGCGTGAGCGAGAGCCGCGTTGGCCATTCCGGCGCTGCGCGCGGTGCCGCTGCCTCGCCGCCGCCCGTCTCGCGCGCGGCGCATGGCCGCGTCACGATACCAGCTTCAACCGACGCACTGCTTACAGATCGGCGGGCAAGGGCGCGCTGAACCACTTCTTCGACATCGCGTTGAGCGTGCCGTCCTGCTTCGCCTGCGCGATGGCGGCATCGACCTTCTGTTGCAGGCGCGGCTCGTTCTTGTTCATGCCGACGAAGCACGGTGAGTTCTTGATGACGAACTTCGGTTCCGGGCGGCGCGGCGGATTCTTCGCGAGGATGGCGGCGGCAACGATGTTGCCTGCCGCGATCAACTGCACCTGGCCCGACAGGAACGCGGCGATCGTCGCGTTGTTGTCTTCGAAGCGCTTGATGGTCGCGTTCGGCGCCATTTGCGTGAGCGCGATCTCTTCGAGCGCGCCGCGCGTTGCGCCGACGGTTTTGCCCGTGAGATCGGCGGGGTTGCTGACCTTGATGTCGGCGGGACCGAACACGCCTTGATAGTACGGCGCGTACGGCGTCGAAAAATCGATGACCTTCTCGCGTTCCGGCGTTTTGCCGAGCGACGAGATCACGAGATCGACCTTGTTGGTTTGCAGATACGGGATGCGGTTCGCGCTGTTGACGGGCACGAGTTCGAGCTTCACGTTCATCGACTTCGCGAGCAGCGCGGCCGTGTCGATGTCGTAGCCTTGGGGCTTCAGGTCCGGGCCGACCGAGCCGAACGGCGGATAGTCTTCGGGCACGGCGACCTTGAGAACGCCTGCCTTCGTGATGTTGTCGAGCGTGTCGGCATGGGCGAGGGGCGCGGCGAGCGTCAGGAGCGGCGTGAGCAGCAGGGCGGCGAGCCACGCGCGGCGCGGGCGATGTGCGGTCGTTTGGGTCATGTTGGCGATGAGCTTCGGCGTGTGATTTTTAGCGGGCTTCGCAACGCGCCTTCAATGCGGCGTTCGCGAGGCGCCATATGCAGCAAGGGCTATGCCATGCGGACCAGGCAAGGCTTTCCTGTAGCTTGCATGTGTCGTTGCACCACGTTGGCGCGTCGCCATGCCCGGAGATGGTGCGGCGGCGCGATGCGCTCAGGTTGTCTACTCAGATGGAGCGCTCAGGTGGACCACTCGGGTGGACCGCTCAGGTAGACCTCTCAGGTAGACCTCTCAGGTAGACCTCTCAGGTAGACCTCTCAGGTAGACCAGATCCGCAGCGGCTTCGCGTCGACCTGATGCACGACAGGCCGCAACTGTAGCCAGCATTGGGTCAACGCATGCTGAAGCGTTTCCAGCGATCGCGCGACGGCCCGCACGATCAGCACGCCGTCGCACACGCACGAGGCGGCGGCGCGAATCGAATCGTCGAAGGGCAACTGGGCGGTGAGCGTTTCGGCGAGCGCGTCGCTGCATTGCGGGCTGACGGCCCACAGCGTGCCGAATGCGGGGAAGCCTGCCAGACCTTGCTGTGCGTCGCGCAGCGGGTCGCTGGCGGCGAGCCTGGCGCGTTCGAACCACAGCGGCTGGCCATCGGGGCCGACGATGCGCGATACCGCGCGCAGACGACCCGCCGACCAGGTTTCGCCCGCGGCCTGCCGGCCGAGTTGCGTGGCGTCCCAGCCGAGTGCGGTGGCGCCCTCGTCGAGCGTCAGAGAGAAGTCGAGCGAAGCGTTGGCGTGATCGAAGACGATGTTGTTTTGCGGCAGCCAGTCGAGCCTGGCGTTTGCGCCGACGCGGATCGCGATGCGCTGTTGTGCGGCGCGGCCATTCGACTTGTACCACTTGGTTGCGCCGGGCGTGGTGAGCACGGCGTGGGTCTGCGCGTCGAGGCGGATGTCGATATCGAGCCGGTCGCCGCCCGCGACGCCGCCGGGCGGATGCACGATGACGGCGTGGCAGATGGACGGCCCTTCGGGGTAGAGCGGGCGTTGCAGGCGCAACGGGCCTTCGTGCAGGCGATGGGCGAGGGTGGTTCGCTCGCCGTGTCTGGCGAAGCCGAGTTCGAGCCGCGCGCGCCATAGGGCGTGCGATGGGTCGTCGATGGTGGCGAGCGTTTCGTGAAGTTCGTGAAGCGACATGCGGCGAGGATAGCAGCTAACGATGGCTTGCCGTTATACCGTGATCAGCGTGCGCACGCCGTCGTTGTCCATGTCGGCGCCTTCGCCGCCCGCGATGATTTCGCCGCGGCTCATGACCCAGTAGCGGTCGGCGATGGCTTTGGCGAAGTCGTAGTATTGCTCGACGAGCAGCACGGTCAGGCCCATTTCTTCGACGAGTTGTCGGAGGGTTCGTCCTATGTCCTGGATGATGGACGGTTGGATGCCTTCGGTGGGTTCATCGAGGATGAGCAGTTGCGGTTCGCTCATGAGTGCTCGCCCTATTGCGAGCTGCTGCTGCTGGCCGCCTGACAGGTCGCCGCCGCGGCGGGCTTTCATGTCCTTCAGGACCGGGAATAGTTCGTAGATCCGGTCGGGGATTTTCTTCGGAGCCTTTTTGCTGGCTGCGCCGACTAGCAGGTTTTCTTCTACTGTTAGTCTTGGGAAGATGTCTCTGCCTTGTGGCACATATGCTAGTCCTTGCGCTACGCGCGCGTGCGGGGCGAGTTTTGTTATCGGCGTTTCTCGCCATCTGATTTCGCCAGTCTTGATGGGGACTACGCCCATTAAGGTTCTTAGCAACGTGGTCTTGCCTACGCCGTTTCGCCCTAGCAGTACCGTTAGTTTTCCGTCTGGGACTGTTAGCTTCACGTTCCGCAGGATGTGGCTGCCGCCGTAGTACTGGTTCAGGTTTTCGACTTCAAGCATTTTGTGTGTCCTTTTTTGCTCTTTGGCGAGCGGCAGGTGGTTTGGACTTTGCGCTGGTATCCGCGTTTTGCTTTTGCTTTCGCTGGCATCCGCGTTACGTTAGCTCGCTTCAAGCGTCGCCCCTGTGCGGGGCGG